>NZ_JBQCCF010000023.1:0-58571 GCF_051962475.1 Dyella sp. | reverse complement strand
GGCGTTTTTTGGCCCCCCGCCCGGGGGGGGCCGACGCGGGGGGGGGTGTGGTTGGGGGGGGGGGCCAGCTCTGGCTCTTGCCGTGGATGGCGGCCGAAGCGAGAGCGTCCCCCTCACCCAACCCTCTCCCCCGCGGAGCAGGAGAGAGGGCTTCAAGCAGCTTCGGCCGGCGTTTCGCGAGGTGCCGACCTTCTTGCTCCCTCTCCCCTGGTGGCGAAGCCGCCGGGGAGAGGGCTGGGGTGAGGGGGGCTCTGGCTCTTTGCCGCGGATGGCGGCCGAAGCAAAAGCGTCCCCCTCTCCCCACCCTCTCCCCCGCGGAGCAGGGGAGAGGGCTTCAAGCGGCTTCGGTCGGCATTTCGCGAGATGCCGACCTTTTTGCTCCCTCTCCCCTGGTGGCGAGGCCGCCGGGGGAGAGGGCTGGGGTGAGGGGGGCTCTGGCTCTTGCCGTTGATGGCGGCCGAAACAACAGCGCCCCCTCACCCAACCCTCTCCCCCGCGGAGCAGGGGAGAGGGCTTCAAGCTCGCTTACCCCACCTTCTTCAGGGGCGCCGCGGCGGCTGGCGCGTTGCCGGTCTGTAGCCACGGCATGCGGGCGCGGAGCTTGGCGCCGACCTGCTCGATCGGGTGGTCGAGGTCGGCCTGCTTGATGCGCTTGTAGTTGGGCAGGCCGGCCTTGTATTCCTCCGTCCAGTTCTTCGCGAAGGTGCCGTCCTGGATGTCCTTGAGCACGTCCTTCATGCGCGCCTTCACCCCGGCGTCGATCACCCGCGGGCCGCTGACGTAGTCGCCGTACTGGGCGGTCTCGGAGACGAACTGCAGCATCTTGGTGAGGCCACCCTCGTAGAACAGGTCGACGATCAGCTTCAGCTCGTGCATCACCTCGTAGTAGGCGATCTCCGGCTGGTAACCCGCTTCCACCAGGGTCTCGAAGCCGGCCTTGACCAGCTCGCTGGCGCCGCCGCACAGCACCGCCTGCTCACCGAACAGGTCGGTCTCGGTCTCTTCCTTGAAGTCGGTCTTGATCAGCAGCGCGCGGCCGCCGCCGATGCCGTCCGCGTAGGCGTGCGCCTTGGCCTCGGCCTGCCCACTGACGTCCTGGTACACCGCCCAGATGCTGGGCACGCCGCGGCCGCGCTCGTACTCGGTGCGCACCAGCGCACCGGGGCCCTTAGGCGCGACCAGGATCACGTCGATGTCCTTACGTGGGGTGATCTGGCCGAAATGAACGTTGAAGCCGTGTGCGAACAAGAGCGCCGCGCCGGGCTTGATGTTGGGCTCGATCGACTCGGTGTACAGCGTCGGCTGCACCATGTCCGGCGTAAGCACGGCCACCAGGTCGGCGCCCTTCACGGCCTCGGCCGGCTCGACCACAGTGAAGCCTTCGGCCTTGGCCTTGTGCCAGGTCGGGCCGTTCGGGCGCAGGCCCACGACCACGTCAAGGCCGGAGTCGCGCAGGTTCAGCGCATGGGCGCGGCCCTGGCTGCCGTAGCCGAGCACGGCGATGCGGCCCTGGGCGAGAAGGTTGTCGTTGTTCGTGCTCATGCGGTGACTCCTTGGGTGTGTTCTTCGGATGATTTGGCCGTCTGGACGGCCGAAACGGTGGGAGCGTAGGCGCGGGTGATCGCGCCGTCGGATGCGGAGCCGACCAGCCGGGCGTACTTGGCCAGGGCGCCGTGGGTGACCTTCGGCGGTGCGGGTGTCCAGCCGACGCGGCGGGCGTCGAGGTCGGCGGTGGAGCGCAGCTCGCGGCGGTCGCCGTCGATGACGATGCGGTCGCCATCGCGCAACAAGGCGATCGGTCCCCCGCGCGCGGCTTCCGGTGCGATGTGGCCGACCATGAAGCCGTGCGTGGCGCCGGAGAAGCGGCCGTCGGTGATCAGCGCGACGTCGTTGCCCAGGCCGCGACCGACCAGCGCGGCCGTGACGCCGAGCATCTCGCGCATGCCGGGGCCGCCGGCCGGGCCCTCGTTGCGGATTACGATGACGTCGCCCTTGGCGATGCCGCCGGACTGCACGGCGGCGAACGCGGCCTCCTCGCTCTCGAACACGCGGGCCGGACCCTCGAAGTGCGTGCCGGTCTTGCCGGCCAGCTTGAGGATGCAGCCTTCGGGGGCGAGGTTGCCGTAGAGAATCGAGTAGCCGCCGCGCGGCTTCAGCGGCGTGTTCACCGGATGGATCACGTCCTGCTGCCCGGCGCGCGGCGCGGCCGCGGCCTCGGCGAACAGCGAGCGGCCGGTGACGGTGGGCGTGTCCTGCAGCATGCCGGCGGCGATCAGCTCCTGCGCCACGCGGGCGGCGCCGCCGGCACCGAACATCTCCACCGCGGTGTAGCGACCGCCGGGCAGCAGGTCGGCGATCACCGGGGTGTGCGCCGAGGCCGGCTCGAAGTCTTCGATGCTCCACTCCACGCCGGCCTCGCGGGCGATCGCCAGCAGGTGTAGCACCGCGTTGGTGGAGCCGGCGGTGGCAGCGACCATGCGCGCGGCGTTCTGGAACGCGGCGCGGCTGAGCAGCTCGCTCGGGCGGCGCTCGGCCTTCAGGCACTCCATCACCAGTTCGCCGCAACGGTAGGCGGCCTGCTGCTTGGCCGGATGGGTGGCCGGGATGTCGTTGAAGCCCATCGGCGACAGGCCCAGCGTGGTCAGCACCATCGCCATGGTGTTGGCGGTGAACTGGCCGCCACAGGCGCCGGCGCCGGGGCAGGCATCGCGTTCCACCGAGGTCAGCTCGGCGTCGTCGATCTTGCCGGCGCCGTGTGCACCGACCGCCTCGAACACCTGCTGGATGGTGATCGGGTGGCTGTCGTGGTTGCCGTGGGCGATGGTGCCGCCGTATAGCGCCACGCCGGGGATGTTCAGCCGCGCCAGCGCCATCGCGGCGGCGGGGATGGTCTTGTCGCAGCCACACAGCACCACCATGGCGTCCAGCGAATGGCCGTCCACGGCCAGCTCGATCGAGTCGGTGATCACCTCGCGGCTGACCAGCGAGGCGCGCATGCCCGGCGTGCCCATCGCCATGCCGTCGGTGATCGCGATGGTGTTGAACTCGATCGGCGTGCCGCCCGCGGCGCGCACGCCAGCGGTGGCCGCGTCGGCCAGTTCGCGCAGGTTGAGGTTGCACGGGCTGACGTTCGACCAGGTGTGCACGATCGCCACCAGCGGCTTGGCGATCGCCGCGTCGTCCAGGCCGGTGGCCCGCATCATCGCGCGTGCCGGTGCGCGATCGGGGCCGGTTTTCATCACATCACTGCGCATCGGTTGCTCCATCGGAATCAAGAGAAAAGCTTCCCTGCGCGCCCGGGCTACGCGTGCGCATACCGGGGAGGTGAGTGGCGCGGCGCGGCGGGGGATTGCCGGCGGGCACGCAGGGAGAGCCAAACGGGGCCGGGTTCAACCGCATGCGCGGCCACCGGCAAAAAAGGCGTGGTGGGTCGAGGCGTGGTCTTCCACCGCCATCAGCACGGCGTCACGCACCGCGGCGGTGTCGCCGTGGCCGCCGACGTCGCGGGTGCGCGGGCCGTGCTCGAGCACCTGCGACACCGCCGCCTCCACGCACTGGGCCTCTTCCTCCAGCCCCAGCGAGTGGCGCAGCAGCATCGCGGCGGAGAGCATCGCGCCGGTGGGATTGGCCAGGCCTTGGCCGGCGATATCCGGCGCGGAACCGTGGATCGGCTCGTACAGGCCGCGCTTGCCGTCGCCCAGCGAGGCGGACGGCAGCAGGCCGAGCGAGCCGGCCAGCGCGGCGGCCTCGTCGGTGAGGATGTCGCCGAACAGGTTCTCGGTGACCACCACGTCGTAGCGGCCCGGTTGGGTCAGCAGCAGCATCGCCATCGAGTCGACCAGCTGGTGCTCGACGGTTACGTCGCGGTATTCCGGCGCGATGCGCTGCACGACGTTGCGCCACAGGCGCGAGGTCTCCAGCACGTTGGCCTTGTCGACCGAGGTGAGGTGGTGGCGGCGCTCGCGGGCCAGCGCGAAGGCGCGGCGCACCACGCGCTCGATCTCGGCCTCGGTGTATTTGCACTCGTCGGTGGCGGTCTCGGCCGTGCGCGTCTTGGCGCCGAAGTAGGCGCCGCCGGTGAGCTCGCGCACGAACAGCACGTCGACGTCCTTGAGCTTCTCGTTCTTCAACGGCGACAGGTTGGCCAGCGCCGGATGCACCTGCAGCGGGCGCAGGTTGGCGTAGACGCCAAGCGCCGCGCGCAGCGCCAGCAGGCCCTGCTCCGGGCGCACCTTGGCGTTCGGGTCGGACCACTTCGGGCCGCCGACAGCGCCCAGCAGTACGGCGTCGGCTTTCTGGCAGGCGGCCAGCGATGCGGCCGGCAGCGGTTCGCCGGCGGCATCGATGGCGCAGCCGCCGATCAGATGCTCTTCGAACGTAAAATGGTGGTCGTAGTGCTCGGCCACGGCTTCGAGTACAGCGACCGCGGCCGCGGTGACCTCGGGGCCGACGCCGTCGCCGGGCAGGGTGACGATATGCGCCTTCATGCAGCGTTTTCCTCGTGCTGGAGTTCGTATCGGGTGATCGTCTCGGCGTGCTGCAGCAGGAAGCCGAGCTGGTCGACGCCCTCCAGCAGGCAGTGGCGAGCGAAGGGTTCGAGCTGGAAGGCGATGCGGTCGCCGTCGGGCAGGCTGATGTGCTGCTCGCGCACGTCGATGGCCAGCTCCACGCCGGGGTGCTCGAGCAGCCAGCGGTGCTCGGCCTCGGACACCACGATGGCGAGCAGGCCGTTCTTCAGCGCGTTGTTGCGGAAGATGTCCGCGATCTCGCTACACAGTACGGCCTGAATGCCGTAATCGAGCAGTGCCCACGGCGCGTGCTCGCGCGAGGAACCGCAGCCGAAGTTGCGCCCGGCCACCAGAATCGCGCAACCGGCCGCTTCGGGACGGTTCAGCGGAAAATCTGGATTTTCCTTGGCCGGGTTGTCGCTGCCGTCGGCCTGGTAGCGCCAGTCGTGGAAGCAGAGCTTGCCCAGGCCGTCGCGCGTAGTGGTGGTGAGGAAGCGCGCGGGGATGATGCGGTCGGTGTCGATGTTCTCGTCCGCCAGCACGGCGGTGCGCGAATGGATGCGGGTGACAGGTTTCATGCGGCCTCCTCCTGGCGGACGTACTCGCGCGGATCGGCAATGTGACCGGCCACGGCCGAGGCGGCCGCGGTGGCCGGACTGGCCAGCACGGTGCGCGCACCCTTGCCCTGGCGACCCTCGAAATTGCGATTGGAAGTGCTCACGACGAGCTGGCCCGGCTGGGCCAGGTCGCCGTTCATGGCGATGCACATCGAGCAGCCAGGCACGCGCCACTCGGCGCCGGCGGCGGCGAACACCTCATGCAGGCCCTCGCGTTCGGCATCGCGGCGCACTGCTTCGGAACCCGGCACCACCAGCATGCGCACGCCGTCGGCGACGCGGCGGCCGCGCAATACCTCGGCTGCCTCGCGCAGGTCGGACAGGCGCGAGTTGGTGCAGCTGCCGACGAACACCACGTCCACCGGCATGCCCTGCATCGCGTGGCCGGCGCGGGCGTGCATGTAGTCCAGCGCGCGCTGCTCGACCGCGTTGCGCGGTGCCGGCACGGGCGTGTCCATGGCGATCGCCATGCCCGGGTGGGTGCCGTAGGTGACGGTGGGACGGATTTGGCTGGCGTCGACACGCACCTCGCGGTCGTAGCGCGCGCCTTCGTCACTGGGCAGCTGCCGCCATGCGGCGACTGCCTCATCCCACGCCGCGCCCTGCGGTGCATGCGGTCGGCCCTTCAGCCAGGCGAAGGTGGTTTCGTCCGGGGCGATCAGGCCGGCGCGGGCGCCCGCCTCGATCGACATGTTGCACACCGTCATGCGCTCTTCCATCGAGAGCGCCTCAATCGCCGGGCCGCGGTATTCGATGACGTGGCCGGTGCCGCCGTCCACGCCGATCTTGCCGATAATGTGCAGGATCAGGTCCTTCGCGCCGACGCCCTTGGGCAGCGCGCCATCGACATGGATCGCCAGCGTTTTCGGCTTGCGCTGCAGCAGGCACTGGGTGGCCATCACGTGGCCGACCTCGGTGGTGCCGATGCCGAACGCCAGCGCGCCGAACGCGCCATGCGTGGAGGTGTGGCTGTCGCCGCAGACGATGGTCATGCCCGGCTGGGTGGCGCCCAGCTCCGGGCCGATCACGTGCACGATGCCGCGATCGCTGCTGTCCCAGCCGTGCAGCTCGATGCCGAACTCGGCGCAGTTCGTTTCCAGCTTGGCGACCTGCGCCTTCGCCTCGGCGTTGGCGTAGGGACGCTCGCCGTCGGGGCCGGGCGGCAGGGTCGGGGTGGAGTGATCCAGCGTGGCCAGGGTGCGGTCCGGCCGGCGCAGCGGCAGGCCGCGGCCGCGCAGTTCGTCGAACGCCTGCGGCGAGGTCACCTCGTGCACCAGGTGCAGGTCGATGTACAGGATCGCCGGGGTGTCGGCCGACTCTGGCGCTACCAGGTGCGCGTCCCACAGCTTCTCGAACAGGGTACGCGGGCTCATGCGGCGATCTCCTCGGAAGTCACCGCAGGCACCCCTTCCAGCCAGCCCCAGCGATCCTCGGTGCTGCCATCGAACAGCCCGAAGAAGCGCTGCTGCAACGCGCGGGTCACGGGGCCCGGCTCGCCCGTACCGACCGGCTTGCGGTCGACCGAGCGCACCGGGGTGATCTCGGCGGCGGTGCCGGTCATGAACACTTCGTCGGCGGAGTACAGCGCCTCGCGCGGCAGGTCGCGTTCTTCCACGGTGAGGCCCAGGTCTTCGGCCAGGGTGATCACCGAGTCGCGGGTGATGCCGGCGAGGATGCCGGCACTGGACGGCGGGGTGAGCAGCTTGCCCTTCTTCACCAGAAACAGGTTCTCGCCCGCGCCCTCGCTGAGCAGGCCGTTGTGGCCCAGCGCAATGCCTTCGTCGAAACCGCCGCGGCGCGCCTCGGCGGCGATCAGCTGGCTGGACAGATAGTTGCCGCCGGCCTTGGCCCAGCTCGGCAGGGTGTTCGGCGCCGGACGATGCCAGGAGGACACGCAGACGTTGGCGCCTTTCTCGCGGGCGTCGCCCAGGTAGGCGCCCCATTCCATCGCCATGATCGCCACGTCCACCGGCGCGCCGTCCTTCGGCAGCACGCCGAGGCCGCCGGCGCCGCGGAACACGATCGGCCGCACGTAAGCCGCGCGCATCCGGTTGGCGCGGATCACTTCCAGGCAGGCGGCGTTGATCTCCTCCTCGCTGAAGCCGACGTCGATGTCGTACACGCGCGCCGACTCGAACAGGCGGCGGGTGTGGTCGGCGAGGCGGAAATACGCCGGGCCGGCCGGCGTGGCGTAGACGCGTTCGCCCTCGAACACCGACGAGCCGTAGTGCAACGCGTGAGTGGTGACGTGGACGTTGGCGTCGGCCCAGGGCTTGATGCGGCCGTTGTGCCAGAGGAAGGGCGTGCTCATCGGTGGCTCCGTGCGGTGGCTTCTTGGTGCGGCATGGGCGGGATCACAGGTGCGCCACGGCGGCCGGTTCGCGGACCGGCTGCTGGCGTTCGATGCGGTTGACGATGGCCAGCGCGGCGAGCGCGGTGGCTTCGACGATGTCGGTGCTGATGCCGTGGCCGCGCCAGTCGCGGTCGGCATGGCGGGCGGTGAGCTGGGCCTGGCCCTGGGCGTCGCCGCCCTCGCTCACCGCGCGCACGCTGAAGTCGGTCAGTTCCACGGCGTGGCCGGTGGCGCGCTCGATCGCGCGCAGCACCGCGTCGACCGGGCCGTCGCCGATCGCCGCCTCGCTGGCCTCGTGGCCGGCGTCGTGGGCCAGCTTCACCGATGCCGATGCGCTGCCCAGGTGGGTGGTGCTGTTGAGTTGAACGATGCGCCACGGACCGGTGGCCTCCGGATCCTGGCCCAGCGCGATCGCTTCCAGGTCCTCGTCGTGCACCTCGCGCTTCTTGTCCGCCAGCGTCTTGAAGCGGGCGAAGATGTCGTCCATCGCCGCCTCGTCGGGCTCGTGGCCCAGCGACTCCAGCCGTTGGCGCAGTGCGGCGCGGCCGGAGTGCTTGCCCAGCACCAGCCGGGTCTCGCCGATGCCGACGTCCTGCGGCCGCATGATTTCGTAGGTGCCGCGGTGCTTGAGCATGCCGTGCTGGTGGATGCCCGATTCGTGCGCGAAGGCGTTCTCGCCGACGATCGCCTTGTTGCGCGGCACCGGCTGGCCGGTCAGCTGGGCCAGCAGGCGCGAGGTCGGGTAGAGCCGGCGGGTATCGATGCGGGTATCGACGCCGAAGAACGGCTTGCGCACCTTCAGCGCCATCACGATCTCTTCCAGCGCGGCGTTGCCGGCGCGCTCGCCGATGCCGTTGATGGTGCACTCCACCTGACGTGCGCCGGCACCGATCGCGGCCATCGAGTTGGCCGCCGCCATGCCGAGGTCGTCGTGGCAATGACTGGAGAACACCACCTGGTCTGCGCCGCGTACGTGCTGGCGCAGGTAGCCGAACAGCTCGGCGATCTCTGCCGGCGTGGTGTAGCCCACGGTGTCCGGCGCATTGAGCGTGGTGGCCCCGGCGGCGACCGCGGCGCTGAACACCTCGGCCAGGAAGTCGGGCTCGGTGCGAAGGGCGTCTTCGGCGGAGAACTCGACTTCGTGGCAGAGCTGGCGCGCGCGTTCGACGGCGGCGACGGCGGCATCGAGCACCTGGGCCTTGCTCATGCGCAGCTTGTGCTCGCGGTGCAGCGGGCTGGTGGACAGGAACACGTGGATGCGCGAGCGCCGCGCCTTCTCCAGCGCGCGCGCGGTGGTGTCGATGTCGCCGCTCTGGCAGCGCGCCAGGCCGCACACGGTGGTGGTCTTCAGCGTGCGGGCGATCTCGGCGACGGCAGCGAAGTCGTCCGGCGAGGCCTGCGGGAAGCCCGCTTCGAGGATGTCCACGCCCAGCGCCTCCAGCGCCTGCGCCATGCGCAGCTTGGCGCGGCGGTCCATCGAGAAGCCTGGCGCCTGCTCGCCGTCGCGCAGTGTTGTGTCGAAGATGCGTACGCGGTCGGCATCGTCGGGCGGGGCTACGGCTACGTCGGTGTCGCGGTTCATCGGGATTCTCCGGAAGAGGCGGAACGCAGGCCAAAAAAAACCCCGCTCCGGTGTCGGTGCGGGGTCTGGGGTTGTCTCAGGTGTGTTTCTTTTGCCTGGACGCAGCCGCTAGCCCGCACCTCCGCTGGTAATGAGGAGTACGAGTACAAGAGCAAGAAGAAGGAGGGCGCCGCCGGCCAGCAGCGGGTCGCCGACCGTCGTGGGACGACGGCTCAGGGCGAGGCTGTGGTGGCTGCTGCGCTGCGACATGAACCCGACCTTAGGTCACCCGAAAAGGCGGCGTCAACAGTTTCATGTGAATCCATGCAAAAAAAGTGATTTGGACGTCCAGATGTCCATATGCTCGGGTTGCATGAGCCAGGCATGGCGCGGTGCGAGAGCGAACGCGCGCGTATGGAAAGGTTTGTGCGCGAATCATCCGAAGCGCGCGGCATAGAGCGCAAATGGCTGCGGATGGCGTTTCGCGGCCGCCAGCGCGGCGCTTTCGCCGTGCTCGCGGTGGGGGTCAGTCGCGTCTCGTAGCGATGGGTCGAGGCGTCCTGATCCGGTCGATTGGCGCAAAAAGAAGGGGCCGGCATGCGCCGGCCCCGAAGGGTTTTCGCTATCGCATTGCGCCTTCGCCGAGGCGATGGCGCGACGCAGCAGGCTTACAGTTCGGCGCGGAATTCCACGCCGATCACCCGCGGATCGTTGACGAAACCCGTGCGGTTGTTGAAGTCGATGGCGCCGATCAGCGCGCGCTTGTTGGTGATGTTGCGGCCGTACAGGGCGATCTCGCGGCGGCCGTAATCCCAGTTGTAGCCCACGCGCAGGCCGCCCTCGAGCAGCGGCTTGCCCTTGAACTCGGCCGAGTCGTAGAGGAAGAAGTTCACCTCGCTGCGGTAGTTCCAGTCGGTGTAGACGAAGAACTCGCCGCTGTCGCCGTACGGGATGCCGTAGCGCGCGGTGAGCGTGCCGATCCACTTGGGCGAGTTGGGCAGCACGTTGCCGTCGATCAGCGCGTTGCCGTCGGCATTGCGCGGGTCGAGCACGGTGCACTGGGCGCCGCACACGGCCACCGCCAGGTTCGGATCCTTCAGCTCGGTGTGGTTGTAGCTGCCGCCGGCGGTGAGCACGAAGTTCGGCGTGAGGTAGGCCTCCAGGTCGAACTCGGCGCCGTAGCCTTCGGTTTTCTTGGCGTTGATCAGGCGGGTGATGTTGATGTCGCCACCCACCGCGGTGAGCTGCTCGTTATGCATGGTGTAGCTGTACACGTCGGCGTTGAAGCGCACGTGGTTGTCCATGCCGGTGGACTTCAGGCCGAACTCGTAGGAGGTGATCGTCTCCGGCTTGGCCTGTGAGATGAAGTCGGAGAACAGCACGCGGCCCTGCACGCTGGGCGCGCGGAAGCCGTTGGCCACGCGGGCGTAGACGTTGACGTTGGGGCTCAGCGTCCAGGTGCCGGTGACGTCGCCGCTCCAGCGCGAGTCGTTCGGGTTGGCGGTGAGCGTGAGCGGCGGCGCGCCGAGCGGCGAGAGCAGGCGATCGACGCGGAAGTCGCGCTTGTCGTGCGAGTAGCGGGTGCCCGCGCGCAGCTCGAAATCGTCGGCCAGCTGGTAGTTGACCGAGCCGAACACCGCCCACGCCTTGGTACGCTGGGTCTGGTTGGCGTAGCCGTCCAGCGCGTGGTCGTTGAAGGTGGCGTAGTCGAAGTTGCTGATCGCGATGTCTTCGTCGAAGTAGTACGTGCCGACCTGCCAGTTCAGGCGATCCTGGCTGTTGCTGGCCAGGCGGAATTCCTGGGTGATCTGGCGATCGTGCGGCATCGCGTCGGCGGTCTCGGACGGGAACGGGATGAAGCCCGGGCCCATCGGCAGATGGAACGACGCACCGTAGCCACCGTCCACGTCACCGAGGCTGTAGGTGGTGGCCCGCTCCAGCCCCGTGATCGAGGTGAAGCTCATGTCGCCCAGGTTCCAGTCCAGGTGCAGGTTGCTGCCCCAGGTGAACAGGTGCTGCTGGTTGCGGCCGTCCTGCGCCACCTTGTCGCGCTGGAAGCCGGCTTCGAACTGGTTGTCGCCCAGCGTGATGGCGTTGGCGCGGTTCACCGTGGCGGTACCGTCGAGCCAGCGCGCATGGGTGTTGATTAGCGCGCTGAAGCCGCCGCTTTCATACAGAGCCTGAAGGCGCAGCGCGCGCTCGTTGTAGCCGCCCAGCGCGTCCTTCTTGCCGGTGAAGGTGTTGTCGATCCAGTTGTCGCGATGCTGTCCAAGTGCCGACACGCGGCCGGACCAGTGACCGCCCAGCGCGCCGCCCAGCGCCGCCTCGGCGTTGGCGGTGCCCAGCGAGCCGTAGGAGACGCGGGCGTAGCCGGAGGTCTCCTGACTCGGGCGCACCGACTCGAACTTGATCACGCCGGCCGGCGAGTTGCGGCCGAACAGCGTGCCTTGCGGGCCGCGCAGCACTTCCACCTGGGCCAGGTCGAACAGCGGGAAGCCCTTCAGAATCGGGTTCTCCTGCACGATGTCGTCGTACACCATCGACACCGGCTGCGAGGCATTGAGATCGAAGTCGCTGTTGCCCAAGCCGCGGATGTAGAAGCGCGGAAACTCGCGGCCATACGAGGTTTCGGCGTACACGCTGGGCGCGCGCGAAGCGAGCTGCAGCACGCCGTCGCCGGCCTGGCCGAAGGCTTCGAGCTTCTCCGGCGTGAGCACGGTCAGCGACACCGGCACCTTCTGCAGGTTTTCCACCCGCTTGGAGGCGGTGACCTTCACCGTCTGCAGTTCGGTGGTCTTGACGTGCTCAGTGGCGGGTGCGGTGTCCTGTGCGCGGGCGGCGGTGAGGCCGAGTCCGACAAGAACGGAAAATGCGAGCGCCGCGCGGCGCGGCGTGGGTACGATCGACATGGTGGTGTCCCCGGGGCGGTGGTTGGGAAAAGCGGCGGCTCTGCGGCCGCATCCGGCGCATTTTCCTACGCCACCACCCGCGGGCGACAGTGCCCGACCGGATCAGCCGCCCGGCAAGGCCCGCAGTAGCTCGTCCAGCGCCGCCTCCGTGGCAGGCAGCGGCGTGGCGTGGGCCGGGCGCGCCAGCATCGCCGCCAGCGCGGCGGGCACCGCGACCGGACGCCCGATCAGCGGCTCCACCACGCTCTCGAACTTGGCCGGGTGGGCGGTGGCGACCACCGTCCAGTCGTCGCGGTCGCCCGCTGCGCGCAGCGTATCGAGCACGTGCACGGCGGTGGCGGTGTGCGGGCAGAACACCTCGCCATGCTCGCTGGCATGACGGGCAATGGTGGCGCGGATGGCGTCGTCGTCCACGCAGGTGGCAGGCAGCTCGTGGCGCAGGGTGGCGTCATCGAACAGCCAGCGCAGGCGCTCGACATTGCTGGGCGCCCCCACGTCCATCGCGTTGGCGATGGTGGCCACCGCTTCGCGCGGCCGGTAGTCGGCGCCGCCGAGGAATTCCGGCAGGGTGGCGTTGGCGTTGCAGGCCAGACGCACGCGGCCGATCGGCAGGCCGAGCGCGCGCACCCACAGCGCGGCCAAGGCGTTGCCGAGATTGCCGGTGGGCACGATCAGGTTCAGCGGCTGCCCTCGGTCGCGCCACCACGCCAGCGCGGTGTGCGCGTAATAGCTCATCTGCGGCAGCAGACGGCCGAGGCTGATGCTGTTGGCCGAGGAGAGCGGCACCGCGGCCTGCAGCGCGGGATCGTTGAGAGCGGCTTTCACCATGCGCTGGCAGTCGTCGAAGCGCCCCGCCACGCGCAGCGCGGTGACGTTGCCGCCGAAGCAGCCGAGCTGGTGCGCCTGGCGCGGCGACACCTTGCCGTCCGGGTACAGGATCACCACGCGCACACCAGGCCTACCGTGGAACGCCGCACCGACCGCCGCGCCGGTATCGCCCGAGGTGGCGACCAGGATGGTCAGCGGTCGCGCATCGTGGCGCGGCAGGTGCGCCAGGCAGGCGGCGAGGAAGCGCGCGCCGACGTCCTTGAACGCCGCAGTGGGGCCGTGGAACAGCTCCAGCACGTGGGCGCCATCGGCGGGCAGCGCGCGATGCGGTACCGGGAAATCCAGCGCCTCGGCGCAGATCGCCGGCAGCGCGGCGGCCAGCGGATCGCCGGCGAAGAACGGTGCGAGCAGGGTGGCGGCGGTGTCGGCGAGGGAGCCGTGGGGATCGAAGCCGTCCGCGTCGAGCTGCGGCATGGTCTCCGGCACATATAGACCGCCGTCGGGCGCGAGCCCGGCGGCGATGGCGTCGCTCACGGTTGCGGCCGGACTGCTGCCGCGGGTGCTGATGTAGCGAGGGGTGGTGCTCATGCGCGCCTCGCGCATGGGGTGATGCGATGTGCGTTGCCTACTGCCGTGCGTCGCCAAGGCGGGTGATTCCCTGCAACGCGATGCTTTTCCGTGCCGTCATTCCCGCGAAAGCGGGAATCCATTTTCAAGGTGTGGCAGAGCACGATGGATTTCCGCTTTCGCGGGAATGAGGGCGATGGGGGTTGGGGACAGGGGCGGAGTCCCACGCTGCGACCAGGCTTACCTGGCGAAGGAGCCGGCCTTCGCGCGGTGCGTCTGGATGCGATCGTCGCGCCCGCTGCGCGGGAGGTCATCAACCCCGTCGCACGGGCATCCCGCCCGCTCATTCGCCGCCCCCGACCTCGAGCACGCTGGCCGCCGGCCCATCGACGGGCGCGACGAACGCGTCGCTGTCCAGTCCCGCTTCGGCAAAGGCGGCGCGCATGGCGGCCGCCGCACGCTCGGCCTCGGCGCGCTGCTCGTACCAGCCGAACACGCTGGGACCGGCGCCGGAGATGCTGGCGCCCATGGCGTGGTGGTCCATCGCCGCCTGCTTCACGCGGGCGAAGTTCGGTACCAGCGGCGCGCGGCGCGGTTCCACCAATACGTCCTTCAGGCCTTCGCGCACCAACGTCGCGTCGCCGCGGTAGCAACCGGCGAGCACCAGCGCGAGGTTGGCGCTCTGGCTGACGAAGCTGCCCAGCGGATAGTCGCCGGCCAGCGCGGCGCGTGCTTTGCGCGTTTCCAGCACGAAGTGCGGGTGCACCAGCGCGCAGTGCCAGCTGGCCGGCACCGGAATGCGCACCAGCCGGTCGTGCGTGGCCAGCACCAGGCCGCCGAGCAGCATCGGGCCGATGTTGTCGCCGTGACGGCTGCCGCTGGCCACCGCTTCGCCGTCCAGCGCAAAGCCGTACAGCGATTCGGGTGGCAGCGGCTTTTCCAGCAGGGCGTTGGCGGCGACCAGTGCGGCCACGCAGGAGGCGGCCGAGCCGGCCATGCCCGAGCCCAGCGCGATGCCCTTGTGCAACGTCAGCTCGAAGCCGTGCGCCAGGCCCAGCGCCTTGCGCAGCGACACCAGCGCCATGCCGGCGGTGTTGCGCATCGGGTCGAGCGGCAGCTCGGTGACCACGCCGTGGATCGCGGCGATGCGCAACACCGGCTCGTCGATGCGGCGCACCTCGGCGCGATCGCCGGCGCCGGCCATCGAGTGGCCGAGGATGTCGAAGCCCACGCCCACGTTGCCCACGCAGGCGGGGGCGAAGGCGGAGGCGTGCAGGGCGCGTTGCGGGGCGGTGGTCATGCGGTCTCGCAGTTGGGCGTTCATGCGCGCAGCTCCAGCGACTCGGCGATGCGCAGCAGGTCGGCGAAGATGCCGGCGGCGGTGACTTCGGGACCGGCACCCGGCCCCTGCACCAGCAGCGGATTATCGCAGTAGCGACGGGTGGTGAACTGCACCACGTTGTCGGTGAGCCGCGAATGGGCGAACGCGTGCGCGGCCGGCAGCACGGCGAGCCTCACGCTGGCGCGTCCGCGGGCGTCGAGGTGGGCGACGTGGCGCAGCACGCCGTCTTCGGCGCGGGCCTCGGCGAGGCGGGCGGCCATCGGCGCATCCAGGGCGTCCAGGCGTTCCAGGAATGCGTCGCGCGTGAGCGCGGCGAGCGATTCCGGCACCAGGCTTTCCACCGCCACGTCATCCAGCGACAGCGCCCAGCCGGCCTCGCGGGCGAGGATCACCAGCTTGCGCGCCACATCCATGCCGGAAAGATCGTCGCGCGGATCGGGCTCGGTATAGCCCAGCGCATGGGCCTCTCGCACCAATGCGGAGAACGGCTGCGCCCCGTCGTGGCGGTTGCACAGCCAGGCCAGCGTGCCGGAGAACATGCCTTCCACCGCGAGCAGCTCGTCGCCGGTGTCGAGCAGGTCGCGCAGCGTCTGCACCACCGGCAGGCCGGCGCACACGGTGGCCTCGTAGCGGAAGCGCGCGCCGCTGGCGGCGCTGGCGTGGCGGATCGCCTGCCAGCGTTCCAGCGCGCCGCTGCCGGCGAGCTTGTTCGGGGTCACCACGTGCACGCCGGCGGCCAGCCAGTCGGCGTAGCGCGAGGCCACTGCATCGCTGGCGCTGCAGTCGATCAGCAGGGCGTCGCGCGGCTCGGCGCCCCCACGCACGTGGGCGGCAAAGGCATCGAGATCGTTCGGTCGCCACACCTGCGCACCGCCGGCGCGGCCGTTGAGCTCGGTGTCGTCGCAGTCCAGCCACATGCGCCTGCTGGCGACCACGCCGCACAGGCGCAGGCGCAGGCGGCCTTCGCGTTCCAGCCGGGGCTGGGCGGCGCGCAGCTGGTCGAGCAGGGCACTGCCCACGCGACCGGGACCGATCACGCCGACAGCCAGTTCGCGGCAACGCATCGAGGGAGCCACCGGCGCGAATGCCGCCGGTAACGGTTTGGGGTGTTCGAGCAGCTGCGGTGCGCAGGTATTCACGTAAGCCTCCGGATGAGGCCCCGTGCTCTTCTGGCGGTATCGGTGTGGTGCACGCCGGCCCGCCTCGTCGAGGGCGGGGCCGTTGCGTGATGGTGAAGCTAATCGCGCACGGACACCCACCCCGACCGAGTGGTAATGGTCGTGGTGGTAATGGTCGTGGCAAGGAAGAGGGTGTCGACGCAGCGCCCGCCAGCGCAGCGCACCACGCCGGGGAGGCGAGCGGGGCGAAGGCTGGCAGGGGCGTTGTCGATCGACATGCGCTCGACGTTACGGGCGATGTTGCAACGCGGTCAACAGGTGCATTTGCAACCATCGGCGCGGCGTGACGTGCATCGCGCTCGCTGCGCGCATGCCGGGGGGCGATCATTGCCGGACGCAGCGACGGCGCGCCGCGAGGCACACCCTCAGCGCTGGTAGTGCACGCTGAGCAGCACGTAGCGCCCCACCACGTCGTCGAACGACGGGCTGTAGGCGAGCGAGGATCGACCGTAGTACCGCGGCCGGTGATCGAGCACGTTGTGCACGTTGATGCCGATGCGCCAGCGTGCAAAGCCGCCGTAATCCAGGTTGAGATCGAGCAGGGTGAACGCGGGCGTGCTGCAGTGGTCGGCGGCGCGCTGCTCGTCGGGACAGACCAGCGGGCTGTTTGCGCTGGCTTGGTAGGCGTAGCGCCCCGTGTAGCGCAGGTTGGCGGTGCTGATCCAGTCACCGTACGACCACTCCACGCCAGCCAGCGCGGTGGCCTTGGGCTGGTCGGCGTAGCCGTCGTAGGGCTCGGGCGTGGCCGCCGGCTCGATCTGCCGGCGCAGCCTGGCCAGCCAGTCCACACCCAGGTTGAAGCTGAAGCTGCCCAACCGGGCGGTGTCGAGCCGGTAGCGCACGTCCAGGTCGAACGAGCGCACCGTTGTCTTGCCCAGATTCACCAGTTGCTGGTCGAAGGCGTACAGCACGCCCTGGTCGTCGCGCCGGAACAGCTCCGGATAGGCGTCCGGATGGTCGAGCGCGTAGGACACCGGCAGGGCCCGGATCTCGTGGCGGCGGTCGACCTGGTAGAGGTCCAGCGCGATGCCCAGCGCCGGCGTGGGCGCCAGCACCACGCCGAAGGTGAGGCTGCGCGAGCGCTCCGGCTGCAGACCGGGATTGCTGACGCTGTCCAGCCGCAGCGTACATCGCGAATAGCCGCCGCCGCTCGGCCGGGCGCCGACGCAAGGCAGCAGCGCGTCGGGTACTTCCACGCGTAC
Organism: Dyella sp.; assembly: GCF_051962475.1. GTDB lineage: Bacteria > Pseudomonadota > Gammaproteobacteria > Xanthomonadales > Rhodanobacteraceae > Dyella_A. The sequence continues at coordinate 41,506 of NZ_JBQCCF010000023.1, read as the reverse complement.
GCCGGTGGGCAGCAAGGCCTGTGGCCGATCGAGCTCGGGCAGGGTCGGCGCGCGGTAGCCGCGGGCGAGGGTGCCGCGCAGACTTACGCTGTCTGACACATCCCATTTCAGCCCCAGCCGTGGCGAGAACGCCCAGCCGAAGCCGCTGCTGTGATCGGCGCGGGCGGCGATGTTGGCGGTGAGCCCCTTGGCCAGGGGCGACTCCATTTCCACGTACGCGGCGGAGATCCAGCGATCGCCCCGGCGCACGTACGGCGGCTGGAACTGGAACACGTCGTTGGCGATCAGCAGCGGATCGGGCTGGTCGTCCAACTGCTCGCGGTAACCCTCGATACCGGTGGCCAGCCCCACTTCACCCAGCCGCCACTGCGCCAGCGGACCGTCCGCGCGCAGGCTGAAACCGCTCTGGCTGGTGCGACCGGTACGCAGCAGTTCGGGCGACAGTGCGGCGAGCAGCGCGGGGTCGTTGCGGCCGCCGGGCTGGTAGCTGCCGTCGGCCAGCGCCTGGTCGAGCACGCTGGTGCGCAGCAGGCCGCGCACGCGATCCGTGCCGGTGTTGTGCTGGTCGTCCAGCCGCAGGTCCCACTGCCAGTCGCCGGGGTGGCCGCGCAGGCCCGCGCTGAGCTGGGTGCTGCGTGACTGGGTGGCGTCGAGGATCGGCCCCACGTCGCTGAACGCATAGTTGACCACCCTGCTGCTACCCGTTGCGGGCGTGAACACCCGCAGTTGCTCGGTCGCCGGACCGGTCTGCTGATGTTGGCGCACCATGTTCCAGCGCAGGTCGGCGTAGGCCTCCAGCGAGCCGATCGGGTGGTCGACGTGGGCCAGCAGCGAGCGGCTTTGCAGCTCGGTCTGCAGGCTGGTCAGCGGGCCGATGAGGTTGGTGCACGGGCCGTCCAGTGCGGTCTGCGTGCAGCTGTCGCCGGTATTGGCGTAGCCGATCTGGCCACCGTCGAAATAGTAGATGCCGTCGCCGCCGTCGCCGTCGTTGCGAGCCCAGCGCCGCGCGCTGCCCAGCAGCGGCGAGCGATCGAGGTAATCACCGCTGAGCATCACGTGGCCGCCGTGTCCGAAGGCGGTGCCGAGACTCACCGTGCCGCGCCGCTGCGAGGCGTCACCATGGGAGGAGATGCCGGTGTTGCCGTCCAGCGCCACGCCTTCGAAGCGCTTGCGCAGGATGATGTTCACCACGCCGGCCATGGCGTCGGAACCGTAGATGGCCGAGGCGCCGTCGCGCAGCACTTCCACCCGCTCGACCAGGGCGAGCGGGATGCTCTCCAGGTCGTTGACCAGGCTGAACTCGCCCTGCGACAGGCCGTAGCCGGCCATGCGCTGGCCGTCGACCAGGAACAGCGTCGCCGTGGCGCCGAGCCCATGCAGATCCACCGCCGCCGCGCCGGTAGCGCCGGACAAGCCGTTCGCCTGGTACAGCGCGCTGTCGCTCAGCGCCACGGGCGCGTTGTTGACGCGTATTCCCGGCTGCGCACGCAGCAGCTCGAACAGGGTCTGGTAACCGCTGTGCTCGATCTGGCGGCGATCGATCACGGTCAGCGGCGAGGCGTTCTCCATCGCCGTGCGGCGCAGATGTGTGCCGGTGACCTCCACCGCCAGCAGCGGCACCGGCACGTTCTCCAGCGGTGCGCGCGGCAGCGGGTGCACGGGCTGCCCCGCCGCCACCGGCGCGGGACCCATGCGGCGCAGCACGTAGGTGTCGGCATTCACGGCGTCGGCGGCCAGGCCGCTGTCGCGCAGCAGGCGCGCCAAGGCGTCGGCGGCGGTGAAGTTGCCCTCCAGCGGGGCGGTGTGCCGACCCGCGGTGAGCTGCGGCGCGTACAGCAGCTGGATGCCGCCGCGGCGAGCCAGCGCACGCAGCGCATCGTCCAGCGGAACCCCGGCGGCGATCCGGTAATGGCGGACGGCCGCTGCCGGCGCGGTCACGGCGTTCGCGGCGGGTAGAGCGGCAAAGAGCAGAGCCAGCGCGAGCCCGCGCGCGGCGAATCGACGACCGGGCACGGCGAACGCGGCGTGGCGCCGGGGCATCGCGATCAGCGCGCCCCGGCAGCGGGCAGCAGGGTGAGCTCGTTCGCAGCGGTACGTTCGACCCGGAGCTTCCAGCCCTGCGCCAGCGCTTTGGCCAGCGCGTCCTGATCGCCGGCATGGAAGCTGCCGCTGACCCGCAGCGATGCCAGCACCGGGTCGCCCAGGCGTAGCTGGGTAGTGGAGTAGCGGTTCATCGACCGCAGCAGATCGTCGAGCCGGCGCTGGTCGAACGAGAGTTCGCCGTGAGTCCAACTGCGGGCCTGGTCCAGGTCCAGCGGAGCGATCGCGGCGGCATGGCCGTCCGTGTCGATGCGCAATTGCTGCGCCGGCGCCAGCTCACTGGTCCAGGCCTGGCCCACGGTATCGCGGCTCACCGACACGCGCCCCTCAAGCAGGGCCACGGTGACGCCCTCGGCGCGGCGGCTGACCTGGAACGTGGTGCCGATGTCGCGGATGACGTTGCCGTCCACCAGCACCACGAATGGGCGCGCGGTGTCGTGCGCCACGCGGAACTGGGCGCGGCCGTTGCGCACGATCACTTCGCGCTGGTGCGCGCCGAAGCGCGTGACCAGGCTCGACTGCGCATCGAGCCGCACCTCGGTGCCGTCGGCCAGCGTCAGCGCCTGCGGCAGGCCGGTGCCGGTGGCATAGCTGCGTTCCACTGGAGCGTCCTGGCGCATCAGATGGGTCAACCCGACCGCCGCCAGCACCGCGGCGGCGAGACCGGCGGCCAGCCACCAGGTGCGCTGCACCCGCGCCGGCGGACGCCGCGCCAGATCGCGCCGGGCGGCGCGTGCTACCGCGCGCAGCAGCGGATCATCCGCCAGCTGGGCGGCGTTGCGGTGCAGGTACTCCACTTCGGCGAAGGCAGCCGCGTGGTCCGGGTCGGCGGCACGCCAGCGCTCGAAGGCTTCCTCGTCCTGCGGGCTACGCAAGGGCGAGCGCAGGCGCGCAAGCCAGGCTTCGGCGCTGGTGGGAAAGTCGCTGGCGCGCGGGGACGCAGCGTGAGGGTTCATGGTTCGACCTCCCTGTTGAAGGCACCCAGGCGCTCGCGCAGCAGGCGCAGTGCCCGGCTGATGTGCTTCTCCACCGCCTTGACGCTGATCCCGCAGTGGTCGGCGATTTCGTTGTAGGTCATGCCCTCGATCCGGTTCAGCAGATAGATCTGCCGGCAGCGCTCGGGCAGGCGCAGCAGGGCGCGCTGCAGTGCCACCAGCTCCTGCTGCGAGGCGGTGCGCTGCTCGTGGCTGGGTTCGCTGGCGGTCAGCTGCCCGGCCTCGTCGTCCAGGCTGACGTGCTGGGCGTCGAAATGGCTGGCGGCGCGCCGGCTGCGGTCATGCAGGGCGTTGACGGCGATGCGGTAGAGCAGCGCGGTCCAGGTTTCCGGCGCGTGGCCGCGGTAGCGCATCAACCGGGTGAGGCTCTCCTGCGCGAGGTCTTCGGCGTCGTCGGCCGAGCGCGTGCGCCGGTGCAGGAAGCGCACCAGCGCTTCGCGCTGCGAGCGCACGAAGCCGTCGAATTCGGTTGGATGACCGGTGCCGGCAAGCGTCTGCTTGGGCTCGGCTGCGCCCAGGGCCATGCGGTGGCACCGTGTGTTGACCAGAGAGATAGTCGTCACGATATCGCAACCATCGCCGCTTGTGGCCAACCAGAGAGTGCTTCCGCGTCCATGCGGAAGGCTGAGGGCCGCGATCCCTGCGCGGGGGCTTGCGTCCGGAATGCCGTTGCCGGCGACTCCGGGTCACCTCCGCTCAACGCAGGCCGGCGGCTTTCCCCCTACCTCCGGATCAGGGCGAGGACAGATCGATGGCGTAGGTCGCCGTGCCGTCGCCATGGTCCTTGAGCTGGCGCACGTGGTGCAGTCCGGCTGCGGCGGCCACCGCCTGCTTGCCGGCGGCGGCGCGGAACACCACCGTGCCGCGGGTCTTCAGCGGGGCGAAGTGCCAGGAGGTGGGTTCCAGGTCGGCGGCGGTGAGGTGCTGCTTGCGCTCGATCCAGCGGGCCAGGATTTCCCGAGCGCCGTCGGGCGAGGCCAGCACGATGTTGCTGCCGTCCAGGCCGGGGAAATGGCCGCCGCCGCTGGCGCGGTAGTTGTTGGTGACGATCACGAACGGCTGGTCCGGGGTCACCGGCTTGCCATCGTAGGTGAGCGAGGTGATGCGCTCGCCGGCCGGCTTCGACACGTCGACGGTGTAGGCAATGCCCCCCTGGATCTGGTCAAAGTTGTAGCCCACGTAGTGCGGGTTGATCAGCGCCTGCTCGCCCGTCTTGGCCGGGTCGATGCGGTTGAAGCGGCGCGCCGACTGTTCCAGCCAGGCTTTGAGCCCGGCGCCGTCGGTTTTCACCGCGGCCAGGGTGTTCGGATAGAAGTACAGGTCCGCGGCGCTGCGCAGGGTGAGCGGGCCGGGCGCCACGTCGGTGTAGTCGTCGGGGCCGCCGAAGCCGGTGCGGAAGGCGGCGGCGGCCGAGAGCACCGGCACGCCGGCCAGCTCCGGGTGGGCCTTGGGCAGCTCGGCGCGCACGTAGTCGGCCTGCGCGGCGTTGATCGGCGCCAGCGCGGTCATGTTGCCCTCGTCGGCGAAGTAGCTGCTCAGCCGCACGGCGGTGTCGCCGATCGGCGTGTTGACATAGGCGATCGCGGCCTCGTGCACCTTGGCCACCAGCGGGGCGATCGTCGGGTCCGGCGCTACGCAGTCGGGGGCCTTGCCCTTCACCGCCGGCTGGCAGATCGGGCGCACCTGGCTGCGGGTGTCGGCCTTGTCCACCACCCACTGGCCGCCCTGGCGCACCAGCGCCAGCTTGATCACGCCCAGGTCCTTGCCGAAGAAGCCGCCCATCACCGCCGGTACGCCGCGCACCAGGCCGCGCTCTGCGTCCACTTCCTTCATGCCGGCGTAGTGCGGGCCGGGGAATTCGGTGTGCGAGTGGCCCAGCAGCAGGGCGTCGATGCCCGGCACGCCGGCGAGGTGCCAGCCGCCGTTTTCCATGTCCGGCGTGTAGGGGTGATCGTCCAGCCCGCCGTGCAGCACCGCGACGATCAGGTCCGGGTGCTGCGCCTCCAGTTCCGGCAGGTACTTCTGCGCCGCCTCCACCACGCCGCTCACGGTCACCCGGCCTTCGAGCTTCTGCTTGTCCCACTGCAGAATCGGCGGCGGCGCGAAGCCGATGATGCCCACCTTCAGCGGCACCGCCAGCTTGCTGCCGTCCGGGGTGTAGGCCTCAATGGTCTTGCTCACCACCGCCCACGGCTTGAACAGCGGCTTACCGTCGCGCGCGCTGGCCACGTTGGCCAGCACCAGCGGGAAATGCGGCCCGGCGCAGCGCTTGGAGGCGCCGCCGTCCACGTTCATCGGCGTGCCGGTGACCTGCGACAGGAACGGCAGGCCGTAGTTGAACTCGTGGTTGCCGGCGGTGGCGCCGTCGTAGCCGACGCTGTCCATGGCGCGGTAGATCGCCAGCTCCTCCTCGCAGCCCACCGGCTTGGCCAGCGCCTGGTAGTCGGCCAGCACCGAGCCCTGGATGGTGTCGCCATCGTCGAACAGGAAGGTGTTGGGAAACTCCTGGCGCGCCTGGCGGATCAGCGTCACCGTGCGCTCGTAGCCCAGCGTCGGGTCGGCTTTGAGCTTGTAGTAGTCGTAGCCGAGGATGTTGGAGTGCAGGTCGGTGGTTTCCAGGATCGCCACGTCGGCCCGCGCGCCGTCGGCCAGCGCGGGATGGCGCGCCAGCAGGCCACTGCAGCCGGCCAGCAGGCCGGCGGCGAGCACGCCCAGGGCGAGCTTGGCCGGAGCAAGCCTGCTCGGAGCAGGCTTGGATACGTGGCGTGGGCGAGATGCGGACATGGCGATTTCCGTCGAGCGTAAACGAGGAGCGCAAGCTAGCAGATCGGCGTGTCGATTCCTCCCTCGGGCGCTTCCCGAATGGCCGGCAACGGGCCAACTTGCGGCACTCACCGCGGCTGTCATCGCACCGTAAGATTCGCGCCGGATCAGCTCGATCCACACAGGGGCCGGACTCGATGAACGCACTTAGCTCCCGCACGGCGCGCCTGCGCGCGGGCCGGTGGCTGGCGGCCGCCTGGTTCATCGCCTGCGTGGGCTTCACCGCCTGGCAGGAACCGGCGCCGGACCAGCAGCTGTTCGTGCTGGTGGTGATGCTGTGCAGCCTGGGCGTGGCCCTGTGCCTGACGGCGCGGCCGGCGCTGGCGCTGGGGTTGACCGGCGCCGGCTTCGTGCTGCTCAAGGCGCTGGGCCAGCTCAAGCTGCGCTACCTCGACTCCTCGCTGATGCCGGCGGACTTCGTCTACTTCGTGCGCTCCAGCCTGGTCGAGACGCTGGAGCACTACCCGCCGCTGCTGGCCGCCGCCACGGCCGTGGCGATCGGCCTGCCGCTGGCGGTGTGGCTGGCGTGGCGGCGTGAGCCGGCGGTGGATGCCAGGCAGCGCTGGCCGCGCGCGCTGGCGATGCGGGCGCTGGGCGTCGCCGCGACCGTGTTCGCGCTGCACCTGGCGCTGGCCGCCAACGGGCCGTTCGCCCAGGTGCACAACCGCAACGCCTGGCAGAAGCTCTCCGACGCCGCGCAGCTGACCAACTTCTTCGTCAATCTCGAAGACGACGACGTGCACCTGCCGCCGCGTGCCAGTGATGCACTCGCCGAACAGGACTGGGCGCATACGGCCGGCAGCGCACCGCCGGCGGTACCGGCACCGGCCGCCCATTACCCGGACATCGTGCAGGTGCTGGAGGAAAGCACCTTTGATCCATCGGTGTTCACCGCCTGCAACCTGCCGCCGTGCCGGGTCGGCATGTTCCGCGCCGACAGGCATACCCGCGCCCACGGCGCGCTGCGCGTGCACACGTTCGGTGGCGGCACCTGGGTCAGCGAGTTCGCCTCGATCACCGGCCTGCCGCAAAGCATCTTCGGCCCCGGCGGCATGTACGCACCCTACGTGCTGGCGCCGCGCGTGCACGATACGCTGCCGCTGCAGCTGCAGCGGCTGGGTTATCTCACGGTGGCGATCTATCCCACCGCCGGCGGCTTCATCAATGGCCGCAACGCCTACCGCGACTACGGCTTCGAGCAGTTCTACGACGTCAACGACCTGGGGCTGGAAGCCTGGAAGAGCAGCGACGCGCAGATGTTCGCCGCGGCATGGAAGGTGTACCAGCGCGTGAAGCAGCCGGCCCGTCCGGTGTTCATGATGATTCTCACCCTGGCCCAGCACGGCCCGCACGACATCCATCCGCTGTCGTCGCTGCCGCCGCCGTACAACCGCGGTCTGCTGCACGGCCTGCCTGAGCAGGCGGCGCTGAACTTCGATACGTACCTGTCGCGGCTGCAGGCGTCCGATCGCGCCATGCGCGAGCTGGAAGCGCACTTCCTGCATCGTGCGAAGCCCACCGTGCTGATGACCTTCGGCGACCACCAGCCGGCCTTCAGCGGCCTGATCCGCGATCTCGCGCGCACGCTGCCCACGAACGCGCCGGCCAGCGTGCGCGAGAAGCAGGACTACCTCACCTACTACATGCTCAAGAGCAACCTGGTCGATCCACCGCTGCTGCCCAGCTACCCGCTGCTGGACATCGCCTACCTGCCCAGCATGGTGTTGCAGGCGGCGGGGTTGCCGACCGATCCGTACTTTGCCGCCGAGACCGCGCTGCGCGATCGCTGCGATGGCCTGTACACCGATTGCGCCCGGCCCGATCTGCTCGCCTCCTACCACGCGTGGATCTTCGACCGGCTGCACGTCTACCAGTGACGCACAGCCGGCCGGTGGCCACCGCGATCAGTGGCGGTCGGCAGCGGCCTGGTCGAAATAGATCCAGCTGCGACCGTCGAACGACAGCCGTTTCTGCCGCACGGTGAAGCTGTAGCGGGTGGCGGGCAATGGCGCGCCGTCGATACGCACGGTCTTGAGCCCCGTCGCCGGCTGCGCGGGGCGGATCGCCGCCGGCTTCACCGCGTAGTCCGACAGCGGCCGCCCTAGCGTACCGGTGAGCGCCTCGTGCAGCACGCGGCCCTGCGCGGTGGGCAGCGGCAGGTTCAAGAGCACCGCCAACGTGGGCGCCACGTCCACGTTGCCGCTGGGCAGCGGATCGCGCATGGCCTGCCGGAAATCCGGACCGCTGGCGATCAGCGTGTTGTGCACGTCGCGCGGGCTGAAGCTGCCGTGCTGGCCACGCTCGGTGGACACCGTGCCCACCTCGGTGCCAGGGAAGCCCTGCACCACGGCGTCGGCGTCCCAGGCGTAGCTGATGATGATGTCCGGCCCGCGGCGGGCGTTCTCCAGGTGCACCGCCTCGGCCGGCAGGGTGCCGGGAATCGCGCCGTAGCGCTTGGCCACGAACACCGTGTTGACCACGGCGCGCGACTGCAGGAAGCGCACCACGCGCTTGACCAACGCAGCATCGTGCGTGGGCACGTAGAGGTAATCGGTGCCGTCGTTCGGCGCGATCACCACGGCGTCCTTCGGCGGCACGTCGGGGACCACGTAGTTGGGCGTGGTGTACGGGCCGGGCTTGCCGCACACGCTGCCATCGTCGTCGTAGCGGGTGGGGTGCAGCGGCGTGCCGTCGGCGCGGATGCCGCTCATCACCGGCGCGTAGATGCAGCCCTCGCCGTCGTAGGCGTGGAAGCCGGCGCGGGTCAGGTCGTCGGCCATGCGCACGCTGCCGGAGACCGAGAAGCCCCACTCCTTGTCGATGCCGGCCACGCGTCCGTCGTTGATCGCACGCAGCGGAAACAGTGCGGCCGGACCGGCGACGTTGCTGTGGCCGTGGTCGGACACCACGATCAGGTTGGTGTCCTCGGCCATGCCCAGCTCGCGCAGCTTCGCCTGCAGCTGGCCGAGCAGCGCGTCCTGCGCCTGCAGCGCGAGGTGGAACTCCGGCGAGCCCACGCCGTACTGGTGCTGGGTGGTGTCCGGATTGCGCAGCCACACGATGCTCACGTCCGGCCGGTGCCTGGGCAGCACCTCGTCCAGGTACACATGCATCATCCAGGCGTTGGCCGGGCCGGGGGTGGTTTCGCCGGCGGCGGTGGCGTCGGAGGTGACGCCGTCCTTGAGCTTGGCCAGCTTGCCCGCTTCGGTGGGTGCGTCGTTGTCCTCGCGCAGCTGTAACTCGCGGGCGTCGTAGGTAAAGGCGGTGTGGGCCGGGAGCTGGTAGCCGGCGCTCTGCAACTCCTTAGCGAAGGCCAGCGGCAGCACGGTGTTCTCATCCAGCAGCACGTTGTCGCCGCCGACGTTGGGGAGCTTGTAATCCTGCAGGAAGGCTGGGCCGGACTTGCCGATCACCGCGGTGGTCAGGCCCGCCTTGTGCGCCGTGACGAGCAGGGTCGGCACTTCCAGCAGGGCGCCGTCCTCGTGGCGGTCGAGGTCGCGCAGCACGGCGTAATCCTCGGTGTAGATCGGGTCCTGGAAATCCGCCGCCTCGCCCTTGGCGTTCAGCCCTTCGCCGCCCGGCGCATAGAAGCTGTTGCCGTAGAAGCCGATCGGCCCCGGAAACGCGCCGGTGGCGAAACTCGACGCGTTTGCCATGGTGAAGGTGGGGTAGGTCGAGTGGTTGTCGGTGAAGAACACGCCGCGCCGCGACAGCGCCAGCAGGTTCGGCGTGTCCCCAGCACTGATCGCGTCGGGCCGCATGCCGTCCCAGACGAACACAATGACGCGGTGCTGCGGCGGGGGCGCGGCCGCATGCACCGATCCGGCCAGCGCTGCGACACAGGCGAAGGAAACCAGCAGACGACGGAGCAGGGACATGCACAAGCCTCGCGGAAGACGGACGAATCAGCCGCGCATCATGGCATCGCGTTGTTTGCAGTTGAGTGGCAACGCGGCTCAGTGAGCGGCGTGGTTTCCTGCGATCCAGCTGTCGTGCACGAGCAACACGTCGTCCAGCGCGACCAGGTCCGCCTGCTGTCCGGCTGCGATGCGCCCGTGCGTGGCGGTCAGCCCCAGCCAAGCGGCCGGATATTCGCTGGCCATGCGCGAGGCCTCGTCCAGCGGCACGCCGACCATCTGCACGAGGTTGCGTAGCCCCGTGGCCATGTCCAGCGCGGAGCCGGCGAGCACGCCGTCGTCGCTCTGGCAGATGCCGTTCTTCATCACGATGGTCTGGCCATTGAGTGTGTAGTCGGGGCGATCCGAGCCCACCGGCGGCATCGCGTCGGTGACCAGCACGCACTTGCCGCGCGCCTTGGCCGCGATCGCCACGCGCAGGCTCACCGGATGCACGTGGTGACCGTCGACGATCAGCCCGCACCAGCTGTGTGCGTCGTCCAGCGCAGCGCCGACCACCCCGGGCTCGCGGCTGGTGAGCGGGGTCATCGCGTTGTACAGGTGGGTGAAGCCGCAGACGCCGGCATTGAGCGCCGCGCGGGTGGTGGCGTAGTCGGCGCCGGTGTGGCCGGCCACCACCAGCACGCCGGCGTCGGCGAGGCGGCGGATGGTCGCCGGCGGCACGCATTCGGGCGCCAGCGTGAGCATCACCTTGCCGCGGCGCGGCGCCGTAATCAGCGCCAGGTCTTCTTCATCGAGCGGGCGAAACAGCGTGCTGTCGTGGATGCCCTTGCGCGCGCCGGCGAGGAACGGGCCTTCCAGGTGGATGCCCAGGATGCCCGGCACGCCTTGCTCGATCGCCGCGTCCACCGCTTCCAGCGCATGGCGCATGGTTTCGCGCGTGTCGGTGATCAGGGTGGGCAGCAGGCCGGTGGTGCCGAAGGTGCGATGCGCGGCGGCGATGCCGCGCAAGGTCTCCACCGTGGGATCGTCGTTGAACAGCAGCCCGCCGCCGCCGTTGACCTGCACGTCGATGAAGCCGGGCAGCAGCAGTTTGCCGCCTAGATCGTGCGCGGTGGACTGCGCCACGCGAGGATCATCCATCGGGCAGACGGCGGCGATGCGCGCGCCATCGATCAGTACAGCCAGCCCCTCGCGCAGGCCGTGCTCGCCCATGACGCGTCCGTTGACGAGGGCGGTGAGTGAAGCAGCCATCAGACCGTCTCCGTGACCTTGCGCAAATGCGGCGGAACGTCGGGATCGTAGCCGCGCGCCAGCGAGAGTGCGCTGGCCGCCTTGTAGAAGCTCTGCACCATGAGCAGCGGCGCGGTGAGCGGCGACACGCCCGAGGCCATCGGCAGGCTGTCCTCGCCGCTCACGCCCGGCGCGGCCAGCAGCACGCGGGCGCCGCGGGCGCGAAATTCGCGCGCCACCGCCACGGTGTTGTCCATGGTGCCGTCGTCCTGGGCGAAGAACAGCACGGGGAAGCCGGCGCCGACCAGCGCCATCGGGCCGTGCTTCACCTCCGCCGCACTGAACGCCTCGGCGTGCAGGCCGCAGGTTTCCTTGAGCTTGAGCGCGGCCTCCAGCGCCGCGCCGAAGCCGAAGCCGCGGCCGACCACAAACAGGTTCTGCACGCCGGTGAAGCCTTCCACCATCGGCGACCAGTCGGCGTCCCAGCCCTCGCGCAGTTGTTGCGGCAGGGCCGCCAGCGTGGCGTCGAGCGTGCCCTCGCCGCGCCAGCTGGCGGTGAGCTGCAGCACGGCAGCGAGCGAGGCGAGGTAACTCTTGGTGGCCGCCACGCTTTTCTCCGCGCCGGCGTGCAGCGGGATGCAGGTGTCGGCCATCGCGGCCAGCGGCGAATCTTCCACGTTGACCAGGGCGAGCACGCGCGCGCCGGCATCCTTCGCCGCCTGCGCCGCGCGCAGCAGGTCCGGGCTCTTGCCGGATTGCGAGATCGCCACGAACAGCGCGTCTTCCAGGTGCAGCGGTGCATCGTAGATCGACGATACCGACGGCGAGGCCGAGGCGGTGATCACGCCGAGCTGGGTCTCGAACACGTACTTGGCGTAGGCGGCGGCGTGATCGGAGCTGCCGCGCGCGCAGGTGACGATGAAGCGCGGCGGGCGTGCGCGCAGCTGTTCGCCCAGCGCGGCCAGCAGGCCGGCATTGCGGGCGAGCTGGCGCTCGATGACCTCGGCGCTCTCGTTGGCTTCGCGGTACATCAGGGTGGTACTGGCATCTTTCATGGAACGGTCCGTCGGTGGGGGCGGGCGCACGTATGTGCCGCGTGGCCGAACGGCCGCGCGGACGAGGTGAGCGGGGAAATGGAGGGCGCGCCGCGACTGCCGGCGGCGCGCGTGATCAGCCGGTGCGCTTGCCCGGCGTGGCACCGCGCGGCGGCGCGGTGGAGCCGCGCACCACCAGTTCGGGCACGAAGCCCTCGTTGGCCGGCGGTGGCGTGTCGTCGCCACTCTCGGCGTGCTGCAGTTCGGCCATCAGGCGCAGCGCGGCGTGACGGGCGATTTCGCGGGTGGACTGGCGCGCCGTGGTCAGCGCCGGCCAGGCCTGCTTGGAGAACGGGTTGTCCTCGAAGCCGGCGATGGACAGATCCCACGGCACGTCCAAGCCGGTCGAGCGCGCCGCGGCCAGCACGCCGGCGGCGATCTCGTCGTTGCTGCCGAAGATCGCGGTGGGCGGCTCCTTCAGCGCGAACAACTTGCGTGCGCCACGAAAGCCGTCGTCGAACGCGTAGCGGCCCGGCAGCACCAGCTTCTTGTTGAGCGCGATACCGTAATCCTTCAGTGCGTCGGCGTAGCCCTGGTAGCGCTCGGGGCTGGAGCGGTGGTGCGGTTCGCCCCACAGGAAACCGATGCGCGTGTGGCCGAGTTGGATCAGGTGCTCGGTGATCGCATACGCCGCGTCGCGGTCGTCCACGTAGACGCAGGGGTAGCCGTCCTTCGGATCGTCGCGCGAGGCGATGATGCGCACGAAGTGCACATCGTGTTCCTTCAGCGTGGCGATCAGTTCCGGCTGCTCCGACATCGGCGGCGCCAGCACCAGCCCGGCCAGTCGCGCACGCTTGACCAGCGCCGCCAGCTCCTCGGCCAAGTGCGGCGAGCTCGCGTCGCAGGGATGGATTTGCAGCCCGAAGCCGCGCTCGCGGCAGGCCGAGAGCACGCCTTCCTGCAGGCTGATCACGTAGTGCGCGTTCGGGTTGTCGTAGACCAGACCGATCGCGTAGGAATGCGCCGCGCGCAGGCTGCGCGCCGACAGGTTGGGCCGGTAGCCCAGCGCCTCGACCGCGCGCTCTACCTTCTGTCGCGTGTCCGCGCGCACCGAGGCTTCCTGGTTGATCACGCGCGAGACGGTCTTCAGCGAGACACCGGCTCGCTTGGCGACGTCCTTGATGGTGGCATGACGCAACGCAGGGCACTCCTTCGAATGGGCGACGCATCGTAGCCCACCCGGACCGGCAGTTGGCGGCGGCGGGCGCGGATGCGGGCTGCATGCCGGCCGGTCAGTCCGCGCGCAGGCCCGCGCGGTGGCCGCGCACGCCGTAGAACAGGATGTACAGGTAGCACGGCACCATCAGCAGCACGAAGGCGAGCTGGAAGTCGATGTGCAGCTTCAGGTGCGCGAAGGCCTGCGGCACGATGGCGCCGCCGGCGATGCCCATGATCATCCAGGCCGAACCGGCCTCGGTGTGCCGGCCCAGGCCGTTGATCGCCAGCGGGAAGATCGCCGGCCACATCATCGCGTTGGCAAAACCCAGTGCCGCCACGAAGCCGACCGAGAGGTAGCCAGAGGTGGCGTAGGCGCCCAGGCAGAACAGCACGCCCAGCACCGCCGACACCGCCAGATAGCGCTGCTGGCTGATGAAGCGCGGGATCAGCACCAGCCCGGCCAGATAGCCCAGCAGCATCGCGCCCAGGGTGAAGGCGGTGAAGAACTTGGTCTGGCTCAGCGGCAGATGGAAGCTGGCGCCGTAGGTGCCGATCGCGTCGCCCGCCATCACCTCCACGCCCACGTAGAGAAACAGGCACAGCACGCCCAGCCACAGGTGCGGAAAGCTGAAGAGGCCACCGTCGGCATGGCCGACCGCTTTCTCGCTGTTGGCGCCTGCCGGCTTGATCTCCGGCAGCGAGGACAGCGCTATCCAGATCGCCAGCACCACCAGCAGGCCGGCCATCACCAGGTAGGGCAGGTGCACCTTGCCGGCGAACGCGTCGAGCAGCGCCTCGCGCGCGGCGGGAGTCGGCGCCGCCTTGACCTGGGCATCAATGCTGTCGATCCCGCTCAGCACCACTGCTCCGATCACGATCGGCGCCAGGATGCCGGCGAGCTTGTTGCAGATGCCCATGAAGGCGATGCGCTGCGCGGCGCTCTCGATCGGCCCGAGGATCGAGATGTACGGGTTGGAGGCGGTCTGCAGCATCGACAGGCCGGCGCCGATCACGAACAGCCCGGTCAGCGCGCCCGGATACACCCGCATGGTGGCGAACTGGCCGAACGCCGCGGCGCCGATTGCCATCACGAACAGCCCGATCGCGATGCCTTTCTTCATGCCGGTCCGGCGCAGCACCACCGAGGCCGGCAGCGAGAACACCAGGTAGGAAATGTAGAACGCGAACGGCACCAGGAAGGCGTTCACGTCGTCGAGGTTGAAAGCCAGCTTGACGAAGGTGATCAGCGGCCCGTTTAGCCAGGTGACGAAGCCGAAGATGAAGAACAGCACGCCGATGATGATCATCGGTCCGAGCGTGGAACGGCCCGCCATGGGCGATGCGTCGAGCGTGGTGGACGACATGCGGAACTCCCCCGAGCGGTGTGCGGATGCGTGATGCGACGCCGTGGATCGCCGCTGGCGTCCACCGTCCCCGAAGTCGGCTTTATGGACGTGCAGGCATAACGTTGTCAATCCGGACCGTCGTGGCCGCGCATGTGCCGGGCTCCTCTCGTCGAGGCAGGTGGGCCACCTCAGTCGCCACTGCTGGTGCGCCGCGACATTGCTTGCGGCGGCGGAACAGATCGGAGCCAATCGCGTGGCTATGCGCCCTGCCGTGTCATGGGCAGGTCAGGCGCGACCGCCGCGTCATGGGTTCTGCTGCGCCGCGAAAACCGCCGGTGCAAGTCATGTCACGGAAACGGTTGACAACGTTGTCATCTGGTGAACACACTCCGGCCATGTACACCCCTCGCCGGGCAGCGGCGCGGGGACATCGGGAACGGGGGAATCCGGCGTGGCGGAAGTGGCGGGACACAGCGCAGTGACGAGTGCAGCGGTGACGACGGCGGCCGCGCGGCCGTTCCTCGCCGCCGACGTCGGCGGCACCCACGCGCGCATCGGCCTGGTCAGTCGTGCGGCCGGTGAAGCACAGCCGGTGAGCGTGCACGCCTACCAGCGCTACGCCTGCGCCGAGTGGCCGAGCCTCACCGCCGTACTCGAGGATTTCGTGGCGCACGTGGCGCCCGCTGCGCCGATAGAGCGCTGCGCGGTGGCCAGCGCGGGCTACGTGCTGGGCGACGCCATCGTCAACGACAACCTGCCCTGGCCGGTGTCGATCCGCGAGATCCGCGAGCGGCTCGGACTGGCCCAGCTCGCGGTGATCAACGATTTCGAGGCCGTGGCCTACGCCACCCAGTTCCTCACCCGCGCCGACACGCTGAGCGTGATCGACAACACCGCCCCGGCTGCCGCCGGTCCGGTGCTGGTGATGGGCCCGGGTACCGGGCTGGGTTCGGCGGTGCTGTTGCCGGGCGCGCACGGTCCCAGCGTGCTCGCCACCGAGGCCGGGCAGATCGCGCTGGCGCCGGGCAACGAGCGCGAGATCGCGGTGCTGCGCATCCTGGCGCGCGAGCGCTCGCACGTGTCGTTCGAGCACGCGTTGTCCGGCCCCGGGCTGATCAACTTGTATCGCGCGCTGTGCGAGCTGCGCGGCAGCGTACCGGTGCTCGCGCTGCCGGCCGAGGTCACGCGCAGCGCGCTGGGCCGTTCCGACGAGGCGGCCGTCGAAGCGCTCGAGATGTTCTGCGGCCTGCTCGGAAGCTTCGTCGGCGACCTGGTGCTGCTCTACGGCGCGCGCGGCGGCGTGTTTCTCGCCGGCGGGATCCTGCCGCAGATCCGCGAGCTGCTGCTGACCAGCACCTTCGCCGCGCGCTTCTTCAACAAGGGCGTGATGCACGCCTATCTGCAACAGGTTCCGGTACGCCTGATGGAGCACGGCCAGCACGGCGTGATCGGCGCGGCGGGGCTGTATCTGGACGGCCATTCCGCCGAACTGCGCTGACTTGACGACGATCCGACGTTTTTGAAACGCAACACCCACGCAAGCGACGTTCCATACCACCGGGCAATTGCCCAGCAACTTCACCGGCCGCGGTAGCTCGACACACACAACAACCGTTGCCGACCTGGCTCTGAGGGGAGGACACCATGTCACATCGCAAAACGCTGTTAGCCGCGAGCATCATCGCCGGACTGTGCCTGGCCGGAACGCTGCAGGCGCAGGACGCCAGCCAGAACACCACGCCGCGCAAGGAAAAGGCCAAGGAGCTGGCCACCATCACCGTCACCGGCATCCGTGACAGCGAGGCGGAATCGCTGGCGCTGAAGAAGGACGCCGCTTCGCACGTGGAGATCGTTACCGCCGAGGACATCGGCAAGCTGCCGGCCAAGAACGTGGCCGACACGCTGCAGCGCCTGCCGGGCGTGAACATCAGCTCGTCCAGCGCCAGCGAAGGCGGCTTCGACGAGAGCGACCGCGTCAGCCTGCGCGGCACCAACCCCAGCCTCACCCAGACGCTGGTCAACGGTCACAACATCGGCACCGGCGACTGGTTCGTGCTGAGCCAGGTGCAGACTGTGGGCCGCAGCGTCAGCTACAGCCTGCTGCCGTCCGAAGTGGTCAGCCAGGTGGTGGTGCACAAGACGTCCGAGGCGAAGATCGTCGAGGGCGGTGCGGCCGGCTCGGTCGACATCATTACGCGCAAGCCGCTGGAGTTTGCCAAGCCGTTCACCGCCGAAGCCTCGGTAGGTGGCGTCTATTCCGATCTGCCCAGCGACACCAAGCCGCAGTTCAGCGGCCTGTTCAATTACAAGAACGACGCCAACACCATGGGCATCATGGTGCAGGGTTTCTACGAGAAGCGCAGCCTGCAGCGCAACGGTCAAGAGGTCGTGGGTGGCTACAACCCGACCACGCTCGACGGCCAGACCGTGTACTACCCGAACGAGATCGGCTCGACCCTGTTCACCCAGACGCGCGAGCGCAAGGGCGGCGTGGTCGACTTCCAGATCCGGCCCACCGACAACCTCACGCTCGACCTCAACGGTTTCTACTCCAAGCTGAAGGCCGACAACTTCAACCGCAACTACATGCTGTGGACCAGCAGCGCGCTCGGCGGTGGCGGCGTGCTCACCGCCAACTCGATCCAGAACGGCGTGGTCACCAGTGGCTCGGTCACTGGCGGCACCGGTTCGTACGGTGTGTATGACCAGATCTCGCGTCCTGGCGCGGCGTCGGAGTCGAAGTACCTGGCACTGAATGCGGACTGGAACGTCACCGATCACCTCACCCTCAAGGGCCAGGTCGGCACCACCCGCGGCACTGGTTCGAGCCCCACCCAGGATGTGATCGAGCTGGGCACCAACGTCGGCGCCGGCGGTAGCTGGGACATCCGCGGCCTGGGCAAGCCGATCAACTGGACGATGGGCGGCGACAACAGTACGCCGTCGGCGATCAACCCTTCCGCCGGCTGGATCTTCGGCGGCCAGGGCATCAAGGTGAAGGACAAGGAAGACTGGGCCCAGTTCGACGGCGAACTCGACTTTGACGACGGCGCGTTGACCTCGCTGGAGTTCGGCGCCCGCTACGCCAAGCACGAGCGCGGCAATCCGTTCGAAGTGGCGCAGGGTCCGGCCGGCGACTGGACCAACTTGGCGAACTATCCGACCAGCTGGTCGAACTATCCGAGCGACTTCAACAGCTCGCTCGGCGGCAGCTTCCCGTCGAACATCTGGTACTACTCGCCGGGACAGCTGGCCGACTTCGACTCGAAGTTCACCAACCGCGATCCGGTCGCGCGCCTGTACTTCAACGACATCTACAACGTGAAGGAGAAGGATTCCGCCGCCTACGTGCAGATGAACTTCCAGTCCGGCATCGTCAGCGGTAATTTCGGTGTGCGCTACGTGAAGACCAAGGAGAACATCGGATACACCTCCACGGCTCCCGATGCCGAGGCCACCCGCGTCAGCGGGCCGATCACCGGCTCCGCCTTCGGTACCTACTACTGGAACAACTACGAGCACAGCTACGACAAGTTCCTGCCCAGCGCGAACCTGAAGTTCGACCTCAACGACCAGTGGGTGGCCCGCTTCGCCGCCTCGCAGACGATGACGCGTCCGGACTATTCGGCTCTGGCCGGCTACGTCTCGGCCGACGACCTCACGCACACCGGCAGCGGTGGCAACCCGAAACTTCGTCCGCTCATCTCGAGCAACTTCGACGCCTCGGTGGAGTGGTACTTCGCGCCGCGCGGGCTGCTGTCGGCCGGCGTCTATGCGATGAACCTGAAGGACTACGTCAACTTCGGCAACGAGGTGCGCACCTTCAAGGACATCCAGGCCAGCACCAATGCCGGCCAGGACGTGTTCGCCGACTACCTGATCAGCGTGCCGAAGAACACCAACGGTCAGGTCCGCGGCCTGGAGCTGAACTACATCCAGCCGATCGGCGACAACTTCGGCGTGCAGGCGAACTACACCTATGCCGACGGCCACGCCACCGGTAACCAGCCGTTGCAGGGCACCTCGAAGAACACCTACAACGTGTCGGGTTACTTCGAGAACAAGCGTTTCAACGCCCGCATCAGCTACACCTATCGCTCGGAGTTCTACGCGGGCGTGAGCCGTACCGACAACTTCTACCAGCAGGGTATCGGCAACCTGGCGGCGTCGTTCGGCGTGCAGCTCACCGACTGGATGTCGCTCTCGCTGGACGCGATGAACCTCAACGATCCCAAGCTCCGCTACTACGTAAAGAGCGACACGATCGGCAAGCTGCCTCACGCGACCTATGTCAACGGCCGCCAGTACTACGTGAACCTGCGCTTCAAGCTCTGACCTGCCCGACGCCGCGCCGCTTCGACCCCGGCGCGGCGCCAGGCCCTGCCATGGATGGCCGCCTCCCTGGGTTTCTTCTCTCCCCGCGGGTCCGAACGCTTTCGGGCCCGTTTTTTTTGGCGGCGTGGCAGCATGCCGCGTTGCCGCCACCTTCGCTGGAGCGCCCGATGTCACGATGCCCACCGCTGGTCCGCCTGGTCCTGGTTGCTACCGCCGCCGCGCTTGCAGCATGCGAGCCGTCCGCCGTCCGGCCGCCGTCGTCCGTCGCCGATCCCACGGCCGCACCGACCATCGCGCTGATTCCGCAGGTGGCGTCCTTGCACCGCGCTGACGGCAGCTTCGAGCTGCGCGATGGTGCGGCGATCAGCGTGCCGGCGCAGGATGGGGCAGCTCGGGATGCGGCGCGGTGGCTGGCAGACCGGGTGCGATCCAGCCGCCAGCTCATGCTCAAACAAACCACCGCGGCGCCTGCCGCCGTGCGCTTCGTGCGCGATCCGACGATCGCTGCGGACGAGGGTTATTGCCTTACCGTCACGCCCGATGGCGTGGATATACGCGCGCGCACCGATGCCGGCCTGTTCTACGGTGCGGTGACGCTGTGGCAACTGGTGACCGCGGTGCCGGCGGGCGCACCGCTGCCCGCGCTCACCATCGACGACGCGCCGCGCTTCGCCTGGCGCGGCCTGATGCTCGATTCGGTGCGTCACATGCAGACGCCGGACGAGATCCGCACGCTGATCGAGCAGATGGCCGAGCACAAGCTCAACGTGCTGCATTGGCATCTCACCGACGACCAGGGCTGGCGCATCCAGATCAAGCGCTATCCCGAGCTCACACGCATCGGGGCCTGGCGCACGCCGCCGGATGCCGGGCGCTACGGCGAGCCCAAGCGCTATGGCGGCTTCTACACGCAGGACGAGATCCGCCAGATCGTCGCCTACGCCGCCGCGCGGCAGATCACGGTGGTGCCGGAGATCGACATGCCCGGCCATGCCACCGCGGCGGTGGCGGCGTATCCGCGCCTGGGCGTCACCGGCAAGCGCGTTGCCGTATCGACCGACTGGGGCGTCAACACCACGCTGTACAACCCGAGCCCCGCCACGGTGCGCTTCATGCAGCACGTGCTGGACGAGGTGATGACGCTGTTCCCCTCGCGCTTCATCCACCTCGGCGGCGACGAGGCGGTGAAGGACGAATGGCAGGCCTCGCGTGCCGTGCAGGCGCAGCGCAAGCGCTTGGGACTGGCCAGCGACGACGCGTTGCAAAGCTGGTTCATGGATCAGCTCGGCAGCTACCTCGCCGCCCACGGGCGGCGCATGATCGGCTGGGACGAGATCCTCGACGGCGGCGTGCCCGGTAATGCCGCGGTGATGTCCTGGCGCGGCAGCAAGGGCGCCGTGGCCGCCGCACAGAAGGGCCACGACGTGGTGCTGTCGCCGGCGCCCGATCTGTACTTCGACCAGCTGCAGAGCGATCGCGCGGACGAGACCACCGGCCGCCTGCCGGTGAAGTCGCTGGCCGACATCTACGCCTTCGAGCCGATCCCCAAGGCGCTCGACGCGGCGCAGGCCGCGCACGTGCTGGGCGCCCAGGCGAACGTGTGGACCGAGCACATGCCGAGCTTCGCGCACATCGAGCACGCGGTATTCCCGCGTCTGGACGCGCTGGCCGAAGCCACCTGGACGCCGCTTGCGCGGCGCAACTGGCCCGACTTCCTCGCCCGCCTGCCGGTGCAGCTGGCGCACTATCGCGCTACGGGTATCGGCTATGCCGACAGCGCCTTTGCCCCCGCGATCACGGTCGATGCCGGCGCCGCGCTGGCCCACGGGCGCACGCAGGTGCGCATCGCCAACCAGGCGGACTTCGGTACGCTGCGCTACACGCTCGACGGCAGCGCACCCGGCGCGACGTCGCCCGCGTATGTCGCGCCGTTCGAGGTAACGCTGCCGGCGACGGTGCGCGCCACTGCCTTCGCGCCCGGTGGCGAGGCGCTGGCCGCGCCGCGCACGCAGGTGATCGACCGCGCCTCGCTGCTCACCCGCAGCGGCAGCGAGCTCACTAATTGCTCCGGCAGCCCGTTCCGCCTGCGCGTGCAGCCCGAACCGGATGCCATCACGCTGACACCTGTCTATACCGTGCCGCTGTTCAACAGCTGTCAGCAGTGGCAGGGTGCACCGCTCGACGGCATCGACGCCTTGCATGTGACCCTGCAGCGGCTGCCCAACAACTACGCGCTCGCCCACGAGGCCAAGCTGGTCGTGCAGCGCCCCCGCGCTACGCCGTTCGGCGAGCTGGTGGCGCACGTGGACGGCTGCGAGGGCGCCGTGCTGGCCCGTTGGCCGCTGCCCGATCCGGCACGCTCGCCGCGCTCGCAGCAGTTCGACGCTGCCATAACGCCGACCACGGGCAGACACGACCTCTGCCTCATCCTCACCGCACCCACCGACGGTCCGCTGCATGCGTTCGACCGGGTGGAGCTGGGGGAGGGCGCGAAGTGAGGCGGGGGATCGAGCCGGCGATTGCACTCAAGGCAGTTTCGGCTGCTGCGATCCGGCGCATGACTGACAACCATCCGAGCCATGCCTGAAGCCACCGTCCATCCATCCGGCCCACGCTTCGCCTCCGTCGATGCCCTGCGCGGCCTCGCCGTGGCCGCCATGCTGCTGGTCAACGATCCGGGCGACTGGGGGCACGTGTACTGGCCGCTGGAGCACGCGTCGTGGCACGGCTGCACGCCGACCGACCTGATCTTCCCGTTCTTTCTGTTCACCGTGGGCGTGTCGATCGCGCTCGCCTTCGGACCGAAGCTCGAACGGGGCGACGCGCGCGCACCTGTGTTGCGCGGTGCATGGCTGCGCGCGCTGCGCATCCTTGCGCTCGGCCTGGCGATCAACCTGCTCGCCGCGTGGCTGATGCCCGGCGCGCACTTGCGACTGCCAGGCGTGCTGCAGCGGATTGCGCTGTGCTTTGCGCTGGCCGCACCGCTAGCGCTGGTCACGCGGGCGTGGACGCAGGGGGCGTTGATCGTGGTGATCCTCGCCGGCTACGCCTGGTTGCTGCATCTGGGCGGTACGCTGGCGCCGTGGGACAACCTGGTCAGCAGAAGCGACAGCGCGCTGTTCGGCCGCTTCGTCTACCAGATCGACCCGGCCAGCGGCCGTGGCCATGACCCGGAAGGACTGCTCGGCACGCTGCCGTCGCTGGCCACCACGCTGCTTGGCTTGATCGCCGGGCGCTGGCTGTGCGCCGGACGTGCGCGGCGCCTGTGGCCGGTGGGCGTCGCCTTGTTGGTGGGGGGCTGGGCATGGTCGCTGGTGCTGCCTTTCAACAAGAATCTGTGGACGCCCTCGTTCGTGCTGTGGACCGGCGGCTGGGCGATGCTCGCGCTGGGGCTGGCGCATGACGCCGTCGATCGTCGCGACTTCCCGCCGATCGGTCGCCGCTTCGGCGTCAACGCCATCGCAGCGTATGCCGGCTCGGAACTGATGCAGATCCTGCTGCCGGCCACGGGCGCGCAGCAACTGCTGTACACCGGTGGGTTGGCGCGTTGGATCACGCCGCTGGCCGGGCCGTATGGGGCGTCGCTGGCTTGGGCGATCGCCTTTGTCGCGCTGTGGTGGGTGATCGTGTGGGCGATGGACCGACGCGGCATCCACCTGAAGCTGTAACCTCGCCGGTCGTGCCATCGTGCTGTAAGACGGGCCGTCTACAAGACGCGTTTGCCTCCGGAGTGGCCCATGCGTCGCCTGATCTGTCTCACCCTCCTGCTCGGACTGCTGCCGATGGTTAACGCTGTGCACGCCGCCGGGAAACCGCTCGCATCGAAGGTGCGGGTGATCGGCCACCGTGGCGCCAGCGCGCTGCGGCCCGAGCACACGCTGGCCTCGTACGCCAAGGCGATCGCCGACGGTGCCGACGTGATCGAGCCGGACCTGGTGATGACGAAGGACGGCATGATGGTGGCGCGCCACGAGAACAACATCGCCGAAACCACCGACGTGGCGAACCATCCCGAGTTCGCCTCGCGCAAGACCACCAAGGTGATCGACGGCCAGCGGGTCACTGGCTGGTTCACCGAAGACTTCACCCTCGCCGAACTGAAAACCCTGCGCGCCCGCGAGCGCCTACCCGAACTGCGCGGCACCGCCTACGACGGCCAGTTCCAGATCGCCACGCTGGACGAAATCATCGACTTCGTCGCCGCCGAATCGGCCGCGCGCGGGAGGGTCATCGGGCTGATCCCGGAGATCAAGCACGGCACCTACTTCCAGCACATCGGCCTGCCGATGGAAGACGCGCTGCTCGCCACGCTGGCCGCGCATGCGTACACGCGCACCGCGCCGGTGGAGATCCAGTCGTTCGAGATCGCCAACCTGAAGTACCTGCGCGGCAAGCTGGGCAAGACGCACCCCAACATCACGTTGCTGCAGCTGATCGACGAACCGGCGATGCACCCGGGCGACGTGCTGGCCGCCGGCGGCGCGCTCACCTACGCGCAGATGATCGCCCCGGCGGGGCTCAAGGCGATCGCGCAGTATGCCGACGCGATCGGTCCCGACTACCACGCGATCATCCCGTATACCGCCGACGGCCACCTCGGCACGCCCACCACGCTCGTACACGACGCGCACGCCGCGGGCCTCGCGGTGCACCCGTACACCTTTCGCCCGGAGAACACCTTCCTGGCGAAGGATTTCTGGCAGGGCGACCACCCGAGCACTTTCAATGCGGCGGGCATGCTGGCGCAGCTGAAGGTGTATCTGGACACCGGCATCGATGCGTTCTTCACCGACGATCCGGCGCTGGGGCGGCAGGCGGTCGACGCGCGCTGACGCGGGCGGACACGTGGCTGTCACCGCGGTGTAGCGCGTGACGGCAAGCATGCGCGGCTTCCTTTCCCGGATCGCCGCCATGCCTCGCCTGTTTCGCTCCTACCTGGGCCTGCTGGCCCTCGCGCTCACCCTGCCGGCCGCCGCCACGCCGGTCCTGCTGATCTCCATCGACGGGCTGCGCCCGGCTGACGTGTTACACGCGAAGGAGCGCGGCCTGGCATTGCCCAACCTCACGCGCTTCGTGCGCGATGGTGCCTACGCCGAAGGGGTCACCGGCGTGCTGCCCACGCTCACCTACCCCAGCCACGTCACCCTGCTCACCGGCGTGTCGCCGCGAGTGCACGGCGTGGGCGGCAACCTCAGCTTCGACCCGCTCAACAAAAATCAGCTCGGCTGGGACTGGTACGCCAGCGACATCAAGGTGCCCACGCTGTGGCAGGCCGCGCATGACGCGGGGCTCTCCACCGCCAACGTGCACTGGCCGGTAAGCGTGGGCGCGGTGGGCGTGGACTGGAACCTGCCACAGATCTGGCGCACCGGTACCGAGGATGACCGCAAGCTGCTCGCCGCGCTGGCCACGCCTGGCCTGCTGCCGGTGCTGGAGAAGGACCTGGGCCCGTACCCGCAGGGCATCAACGAGGAGCTGGACGGCGATCAGGCGCGCGCCCGCTTCGCAGTGAAGCTGCTCGAACTGCACCAGCCGCAGTTCATGACCGTCTACTTCGCCGCGCTCGATCACGAGGAGCACGCCAAGGGTCCGGGCGCGCCCGACGCCAACCGCGTGCTCGAGCAGATCGACGCGCTGGTCGGCGAAGTGGCGGATGCCGCGCGCCGCGTGCATCCGGACGGCGTGGTCGCGGTCGTGTCCGACCACGGCTTTGCGCCGGTCACGCAGGACGTGAACCTGTACGCGCCGTTCCTCAAGGAAGGCCTGGTGACGCTGAAGGATGGCGCCATTACCGACTGGCAGGCGGCGGTGTGGAACGACGGCGGCAGCGCGGCCATCGTGTTGCGTGATCCTTCCAATGCATCGGTGAAGGTACGCGTGCAGGCGCTGCTCGATCGTCTGCGCCAGGATCCGGCCTATGGCATCGCCGAGATCCTCGATCGTCCACAGTTGCTGGCCAAGGGCGGCAGCGACAAGGCGAGCTGGTTCGTGGTGTTCAAACCCGGTTACGAGCTGGGTATCACTGTGGACGCGCCGCTGCCGGCACCCTCGCACTACCACGGCATGCACGGCTATGACCCGTCACGCCCCGATCAGCGCGCCACCTTGCTGATCGCAGGCCCGGGCGTACCGGCTGGGCGCGACCTCGGCGTGGTCGACATGCGCGACATCGCGCCCACGCTGGCCGGCTACCTCGGCGTGGCGCTGCCCACGGCGCAAGGACATGCGCTGCTCGCGCCGGCGCACTGAATGATCCGGCGGATGTGACAGAACGGTTTAGCCATCCAAATGCGCTGACACGCCGGTGTAAGCGCCGCTTCACACGCGCCACCCATGCTTTCGCGATCCGTTCCGACGGGACGGTCGCAGGTTCCCTTTTCCACTGATGCCGCGAGGGCTTGCGCCCCCGCGACGAGGATGTGCACGCATGTCGAACCGTCTGATCTCCCATCGTCGCGCCGTGCTGGCGCTTGCCCTTTTCGCCGCGCTGCAGGGAAGCGTGCTGGCTACCGATACGCCCAGCGCCACGGATGCGGCGCCCGCCGATGCCGCCGCCGACGCCAGCAAGGTCAAGCAGCTGCAGACCGTGTCGGTGATCGGCCAGGGCGAGTCGCGCCAGGTGCAGCGCATCACCAGCGAAGACGTGAAGGTGCTGCCGCCGGGCAGCAGCCCGCTGAAGGTGCTCGAGGGCAAGCCGGGCGTGCACTTCGAGTCGGCCGATCCGTTCGGCAACTACGAGTGGTCCACCCGCATCAGCCTGCGCGGCTTCAACCAGAACCGCCTCGGCTTCACGCTGGACGGCATCCCGCTGGGCGACATGAGCTACGGCAACCAGAACGGCCTGCACATCAGCCGCGCGCTGATCGCGGAGAACCTCGGCGGCGCCGAGCTGGCCGAAGGCATCGGCTCGCTGGGCACGGCGTCCACCAGCGATCTGGGCGGCACGGTGCAGTTCTACTCGGCCGATCCCACGCCCGACTACGGCGTCACCGTGGCGCAGAGCATCGGCACCGACTCGGCCCGCCGCACCTACGCGCGGCTCGACACCGGCGACCACCACGGCTTTGCCATGTACCTGTCCGGTGCGTACGCCACCGTGGACAAGTGGAAGGGCCAGGGCGACCAGACGCAGAAGCAGTTCAACGGCAAGGCGGTGTACGACTTCGGCGACGACAGCCGCGTCGGCGCGCTGCTCACCACCTCCAGCCGCCACGAGAACGATTACCAGGATCTCTCGCTCGCGCTGGAAAAGCGCAACGGCTGGAACTGGGACAACTTCCGCCCCGACTGGAACCGCGCCGTGGCCGTGGCCACCCAATACCAGACCACCGGCACGGTGAACGACGGCAACGTACAGAGCGTGGATGACGCCTACTACGACGCCAGCGGGCTGCGCGACGACACCGTGGCCAGCGTGTTCGGTGATTTCGCGCTTAGCGACGCCGTGCGCCTGAAGGCCACCGGCTACTACCACAACGATCGCGGCCAGGGTCACTGGTGGACGCCGTACGTGCCGTCCTATCCGGGCACGCCGCAGCAGGCGCCGATCTCGATCCGAACCACCGAGTACGGCATCGACCGCGGCGGCCTCACCGCAGCGCTCAGCTGGGACATCGGTATCCATCACGTGGAGGCGGGCTTCTGGTACGAGGACTCCAACCACAACGTGCAGCGCAACTACTATTACGTCAGCGGTCCGGTCAGCGACAACTACTTCCTTGAAGATCCGAACCTGCGCCAGTTCTACCAGCACTACGAAACCACCACGCGCCAGTTCTATGTGCAGGACAGCTTCAAGCTGCTGGATGATCGCCTGAGCGTGGACGTGGGCTTCAAGTCCCCGCATAGCAAGGTCACCGCGCGCTCGGTGCCTGGCACGCTGAGCTACGGCACACCCGGCGACTACGCCAACGGCTCACTCACCGCCAAGAAGAACTTCCTGCCGCAGATCGGCGCCAGTTACCAGCTCGGCGGCGGCTTGGAGGTGTTCGGCTCCTACGCCAAGAACATCGCCGCCTACCAGGCCGGCATCACCGGCCCGCTGGCCACCGCCCAGGTCGCCTTCGACACCTTCGGCAAGCAGCTCAAGCCCGAGCAATCGCGCACCATCGAGGGCGGCCTGCGCCAGGTCGGCGATTTCTACCAGGCCTCGCTGGCGCTGTATGACGTGAAGTTCGACAACCGCCTGCTGGTGATCTCGCAGTGCGCCGGCATCGTCGGCTGCGCCAGCGGCTACGCCAACGTGGGCTCGGTGAGCAGCCGTGGTGCCGAGCTGGCGGTGAACTTCAAGCTGGCCGACGACCTGCACTGGTCCAACTCGCTCTCCTACAACCGCTCGCGCTACGACAACGACTACGTCAGCGGCTTCGACGCGCAGAACAATCCGATCGTGGTGCCCACCAAGGGCAAGACCGTGGTCGACAGCCCGAAGCAGCTGATCGCCTCGGAGCTGGTGTGGACGCCGGGCCCGTGGGACTTGCGTCTGTCGGCCCACTACACCGGCAAGCGCTACTACACCTACATCAACGACGCCGGCGTGCCGTCGTACTGGCTGTTCAATGCCGCGGTGGGCTACGACTTCGGCAAGCTAGGGTTTGCGCAGGACATCAAGCTCGCGCTCAACGTCACCAACCTGGCCAACAAGCGCTATTTCGGCACCATCGGCTCCAACGGCTTCGTGGTCAGTGATGCCGGCGGCACCTTCCAGACGCTGCTCGCCGGGGCCCCGCGCGCCAGTATGCTGACGGCGACCGTGCGGTTCTAAGCGTTCATGTGCCGCCCGGCCCGGCGTTGGACCGGGCGGCGCTATGATCGAGCGGACCTGTCCCGAAGGATCTCCGGCATGGCCGACGCTCGTCGCGGGAGTCCGCGTTCCCTGCTCGCTCTGGTCATCGCAGCCGCGGCGGCCGGCGCCGTTCTTGGCGGCTTGATGGGCGCACCAGGTGCCGCCGATCGTTGGCGTGTGCTGCACTGGGCGTGCAAGCCGCTGGCGACGATGTTAGTCATCGCGATGGCCTGGCACACGCCGTGGCCGTTGTCCGCGCGCTATCGCCGGCGGGTGCTTGCCGGCTTGGGCTTCGCCTTGCTCGGTGACGTATTGCTGATGCTTCCGGGCGACTTTTTCGTGCCGGGGTTGGCCGCATTCCTGCTCGCTCACGTTTCTTTCCTTACCGCGTGGTTGGACGACAGCCGCTTCGCCGTGCGTCCGCGGGCCTGGCTCGCCTGTCTGCTGGCTGCGGCCGGCCTGCTGTGGCTGCTCTGGCCGTATGTCGCTTCCACGCTGCGGGCGCCGGTGATGATCTACGCGCTGGTACTGGCAACGATGGCGGGGCAGGCGGTGGGTCGTGCCCGGCAGCATGCGGCGATGGCCGACGCCTTGGCGCACCCCGCGCTTCGCGCCGCGATCGGTGCCTTGCTGTTCATGGTCAGCGACAGCCTGCTGGCGTGGGACCGGTTCCGCCATGCACTGCCGCTGTCGGCGCTATGGGTGCTCGGCACCTACTATCCGGCGATCGGACTGATCGCCGGGTCGGTCGGGCGCGAATCCGAACGCGGGCGCTGACCATGCGCGGGTGAGTGCGCGGCCGGCGGGCGTCTTTTGCGCATCGCCGGTATGGGTTCACGTCGTCCAGCCGCGCGCATTCGCGTAGCCGGCCAACGGCACCAGGCCGATCGCCACGAGCAGCACCACGCCCTGCAGCAACGGCGCCACGCCGCTGGCGGCCTTCAGGTGGTCCATCATGACGAACAGGCCGACGTCCTGCGCCAGCACGCCCAGCAGCGAGGCGATGAGCAGGCCGGTGGCCCAGCGTTTGCGCAGCAACAGGCAGAGGCATCCCAGTGCGCCGCCGATGACCGCGACGCCGGTGGCGACGAGAGCCCAGAGCGGACGTTCGCTATACAGCGCCTGCTGTGCTTCGGGCAGCCGGGCAAGGTCCTCGGGGGTGAGTTGCAGGTCGGCCACGAAGGCCGTGCAGCCGGCGAGGTTCCACAGCAGGGCGAGCGCAGCGACAACGTAGAACCAGGTAGGAGGCTTGTTCATGACGTGCTCCTCGAAGGACCCGGCTCGATTGGCCGGCGGCAGGATTAGACCGCCGGATGCCGATCTCCCGTCAAGTGCACCGCGCGGGTCACAGGTGCAGGCGATCGGCCTCCGGATCACGCGCACCAAAAAAAACGCCACCCGTTGCCGGGCGGCGTCGATACAGCTCGAAAGAGGCCGGGACATCGTCCCGGCCTCCGCCCGCACGATCAGAAATCGTACGAAGCGCTCAGACGCACATAACGCGGGGCCTCGAAGTAGATGCCCTGGTTGTACGTGTTGGAGACCGTGTACTTGGCAGCCTCGAACGTCGCATCGGACTGCAGTGCCTTGGTTTCGTTCAGCACGTTGAACACATCCAGGCTGAAAGCCAGCTTGTGATCCGCGAACGCCGGACGATAGGCCACGCTCAGGTCGAGCTTCTTGGTCCACGGGTTGCGGCCCGCATCGCCAGGAGCCGACGGGGAGCCGGCGCACCAGTGGTAGCTCGACTTGTAGCTGCTCGGATCGGACTCGTTGGTGCCGTAGTAACCCAGGCAGCTCTTCGGTGCGCCGGACTGCACGCGCAGGGCGCCGGACAGCATCCACTCCGGATTGAGCTGGTAGCTGCCACGTACCTTCAGCTGGTGGCGGCGGTCGTTCGCCAGCAGGCCGTAGGAGTGGTCCATCAGTGCGGCAGTGTCCCAGTCCTGCGTCTTGGAGACGTCGTCCTGGCCAATGTCGGACTTCACCTGTCCCTCGGTGTTGCCGTAGCTACGGGAGAAGGTGTAGTCAACGCGGGCCTGCCACTTGCCGTCGAACGGATGCTCCAGGTACATGTCGAGCGCGTAGTACTTGCGCTTGGCGCCCTCGTTGAAACCCCAGTCTTCCTTGGTCATGCGGATGAGCTCGGAACCCGAGCCATCGGCATAGTTGACCTTGAAGGTGTTGGTCTCGCCCGGGTTGAAGATGTAGCAACCGCGGAAGTCCAGCTTGCTGGAGTCGATGCCCAGCGAGTCGGCCTTGTCGGCCAGGCGCTGGATGTCGCAAACGTCGTCGATGGCGGTCTGCAGCTTGCGGAACGTCAGCTTGGCACCGGTCACCCACTGCTGACCCAGAGCCTTGTCGAAGCCGACCATCACCTCGTCCTGGTACTGCGACTTGAGGTTGGTGGCGGTCACGGTCTGCGGGTCCGGCGAGACGCCGTACTCGTTGTTGGACGACACCGGGCCAGGCCCAATGGAGGTCAGGCCGGTCGGGTTGCCGTTGGCATCGATGCCCGTGTAGGTGAAGTATTCGTCGGTGAACGTGGAGGCCGAGGCACCACGGATCGCCACGCTGGCCGGCAGCGCCAGGTAGTAGCGACCCAGGTTGCCGTAGACCTTCAGCGAGGAATCACCGAACACGTCCCAGCTCGCGCCCAGGCGGGGAGCCCACTGGTTGTCGTTGTTGACGTAGGCCTGGCCGAGGTTGTTGTAGTTGGTGAACTTGTCGTTGCGCAGGCCGAGATTCAGCAGGACGTTGCTGCTGACCTGCCAGGAGTCTTCCAGGTAGTACGCCTTCTGCTTCACCGACATGCTGGTGATGTTGTCGAGGATGTAGCGATCGACGTAGTAGCCATCACCGCCCGGGGCACCAACGCCGAGACCCGCGTCGAGTGCTTCGTCGGGGGCATTGGTCTTGCCGTAGATCCACGCGTAACCCGGGCCGGTCATGCCCTGGCCCTCGTTGGAGGAGCCGTAGTACATGTTGTCGATACCGGCCGACAGCGTATGGTCGCCGAGACGGTACTCGAGGTCGGCACGCAGGCCGTGGGTCTTGTTCTGTGCGCTCGGATCCTTGGCGTACAGCGCGGTCTGGCCGTTGCGGATCGGCGACCCACCGGTGTATGCCGGGTTCTGGTTGTATGAGGTGTACAGGTACGGCTGGTCGCTCGCACCCGGCACGGCCGAGTAATCCTCGTTCTTGCTCCAGCCGTACTGCGCGCTGAAGGTCAGATCATCGGTGATGTAGCTGGTGTACTTGCCGATGTAGTAGCGCGACGACATCTTGGTCGAGGTGTCGTTGCCGATGAAGCTGCCGGTCTTGCCGGTGCTGTAGTCGTACTGGTACAGCTGGCCGGCGTACTCATCCTTGTTGTCGACCGTGGTCAGCTCCAGGATGTTGCTGTCGTTGATGTTCCAGTCGAGCTTCGCGTACACCTTCGGACGGCTGTACTGGTAGTACAGGTTGTTCGGATTCGAAGACTGGATCGACGAGGTCGACTTGCCCTGCTCCTTGTCCGCCTCAGCGGCCAGGAAGAAGAACAACTTGTCCTTGATCAGCGGGCCACCGACGTAGGCGCTATAGGTGGTTTCCCAGCTGCCGTTATCCTTGCGCGAGCGGTACACCGAGCCCGGCAGGCTGCCGTCCTGGTAGGTGTAACCGTTGGGCAGGCGCTGATTGGGGAAGTACACGTAGGCCGGATCGGCGGCTGCGTACTTTGGCGACCACACCACCTGCGCACCGAAGTGCCACTCGTTGGTGCCGCGCTTGCCGACCTGGTTGATCACGCCGCCGTCGGAGCGACCGTACTTGGCGCTGTAGCCGCCGGTCAGCACCTGCTGCTGGTCGATGGCGCCGTACGGCAGGCCAACACCACCCAGGGCGTTCAACGGATTGGTGGTGTTGTAGCCGTTGATGTAATAGGCGTTCTCGCTGACGCCCGCACCGCCGAACGACACGGCGTTGTTGAAGTAGCCGCTGCCGGCCACGGTGCCGGGTGCGAGCAGTGCGATGGACTCGGCGGTGCGGTTGAGCGGCAGGCGCTGAAGGTCCTGCGAGGTGATCACGGTACGCGAGTCGACCGAGGTGACGTCGATCGAGGGCAGCGCGTTGGCCGACACCGAGATGGCGCTCAGCTGCTGCGCATTGTTCGCCGAGGCGCCCAGGTCGACTTCGACGCCGCCGCCCACACGCAGCGAGACATTGTTGCGCGAGTCGACGGTCTGGCCGTCCTTCAGCAGGGTGACGGTGTAGTTACCCACCGGCAGGGAGCTGGCCGAGTAGCGGCCGGACGCGTCCACGGTGACCTGGCGGGAGAAGCCCGACTCGCTGTCGATCTTCACGGTCTGGCCGGCACCATTGGGCACCTGGCCGAAGATGGCACCCGTGGTGGCCTGGCCAAACGCTGCGCCAGCCAGACTCATGCCCACGGCCAACGCCAGCGCCGAGCGGCGATTAAACAAAGTGTGCTTCATTGTTGTTTGAACTCCAGACAAACAATAGCCGTGGGCCAGCACCTGCGTGCTGGGCCAGATGGCTTGGAGACGGAACGCTGCCTTGGGGAAGGTGGCGCACCACGGCATCGTCTAGCTTGGGGGATCGACGATGTAACGCCGACGTTAAGCCAAGGTTGCCCTTCAGTGCAAGCCAGCTAAAGACATGCAATCCGTGTATACGCGGAAAAGTTCCCGCTGGCATGAATCGGCGCGCCGCTGTTGGCGCCATTCCCACGTGCCGATCCTGATCCGGCGGTGCCCACATTCTCGCGTCAGCGGCGGCCGAGTAGCAGATTTGTCGAGGTCACGACATACGAAGAGGCGCGGTTGCCCGCGCCTCTTTGGTGCCTCATGACGATCCCCTGAAGGGGATTCAGGCCTCCAGCAGCGGCTGAGGGTCATCCGACGGTTGGTCAGCGTGATGGTCGGTGGACAGCAGCATGTAGAACGCCGGCACCACGAACAGGGTGAACAGCGTGCCGATCGCCAGGCCGGTGGAGATCACCAGGCCCATATTGAAGCGTCCGGCCGCACCGGCGCCGGAGGCGATCACCAGCGGCACCACACCCAGCACCATCGCCGCGGTGGTCATCAGGATCGGGCGCAGGCGCACGGCGGCGGCGTGCTCGATCGCCTCGCGCTTGCTCATGCCCGCCAGCTGCGAATGGTTGGCGAACTCCACCATCAGGATGCCGTGCTTGGAGATCAGGCCCATCAGGGTCACCAGGCCCACCTCGGTGTAGATGTTGAGGCTGGTGAACAGGTTGACGAAGATCAGCGCGCCGAAAAGCGCCAGTGGCACCGACACCAGGATGACGATCGGATCACGCAGGCTGTTGAACTGCGCGGCCAGCGCCAAGAACACGATGATCACGGCGAACAGCAGAGTGCCGCCGAAGCCGCCCGATTCCTGCGTGAACTGCCGCGACTGGCCGGCGTAGTCCACGGTGTAGCCGGTAGGCGCGACTTCCTTCACCAGGTCGCTGAGGTACTTCAGCGCATCGCCCTGCGACATGCCGGACACGCCGGAGATGGTCGCCGAGTTCAACTGCTGAAAGTGATTGAGCGAACGCGGCACCACCTGGTGCTTGATCTTCGCTACCGTGGAGGCTTGGATCACCTCGCCGCCCGGGGTGTTGATGTAGTAGTCCAGCACCTGGTGCGGGTTCAGTCGGTCGGCCTGCAGTACCTGCGGGATCACCCGGTACGAGCGGCCGGAGATCGAGAAGTAGTTGACGTAGCCGCCGCCCAGCGCCGCCCCCAGCGAGGCGCCGATGTCCTGCTGGGTCAGCCCCAGCGAGGTAATCATGTCGCGGTCGAACGACACCGTCGCCTGCGGCTTGTCTACCTTCAGGTCCGAGTCGATGAAGTAGAACTTGCCACTGGCCTGCGCCTTGGCGAGCACCTGGCTGGCCACCTCGTTGAGGTTCTCGAACGGCTCGGTGGTGGTGATCACCATCTGGATCGGCAGACCCGAGGCGCCCGGCAGTGGCGGGAACTGGAACGCCGCCACCTGCGCACCGGCGATGCCGTTCCAGGCCTGCTGCAGCTCTTGTTGCAGCTGCTGGGCCGAGCGGCTGCGCTGATCCCACGGCTTGAACAACACGCCGCCGATGCCCTGGTTGGTGGTTGGCACGCCGGTGAGCTGGAACATCTGCTCGTATTCCGGCAGCTTCTTCGCCGCGGCAAACATCTGCTCGGCGTACACGTTCATCTGCTGCGCGGTGGCATTCGGCGCGCCGACGATCTGCCCGGCCACGATGCCCTGGTCCTCTTCCGGAGCCAGCTGCGACTGCGCCGTCATGCCCAGCGCGACGGTCGCCAGCAACAGCAGGGCGGACATCACGATCACCACCGACCAGGTCGACAGCGTGCCATGCAGCAAGCGCTTGTAACCGTGCTGCACGCGCTCGAACTGGTGGTCGATGAACTTCACGAAGCGCCCGTCGTCCTGCTCGGCGCGGAAGAACTTCGCGCACATCATCGGCGACAGCGTGAGCGCCACCACCGCCGAGACGGTCACAGCGCCGGCGAGGGTAAAGGCGAACTCGGTGAACAGCGCGCCAGTGAGGCCCTTCTGGAAGCCGATGGGCACGTACACCGCGATCAGCACCACGGTCATCGCCAGGATCGGTCCGCCCAGCTCGCGCGCGGCCAACAGCGCCGATTGCAGTGGTGTCTTGTGTTCCTCCTTCATGTGGCGGTCGACGTTCTCCACCACGATGATCGCGTCGTCCACCACCAAGCCGATCGCCAGCACCAGCGCCAGCAGGGTCAGCAGGTTGATCGAGTAACCCAGCGCCAGCATCACGAAGAAGGTGCCCACCAGCGACAGCGGCATCGCGATCACCGGGATGATCACCGCGCGCAGGCTGCCCAGGAACAGGAAGATCACCAGCGTGACGATCACCAACGCTTCGACCAGGGTCTTGACCACCTCGTCGATGGAGCTGTTCACGAACTCGGTGCCGTCGTAGACGATCTCGCCGGTGATGCCGCTGGGAAGCTGGTGCTGGATTTCGGGGAACGCATCGCGCACGGCCTTGGCCACGTCCAGCACGTTGGCGTCCGGCGCCACCTTGATGCCGATAAACACCGAGCGCTTGCCGCTGAAGGCCACGTTGAAGTCGTAGCTGTCCGAGCCCAGCGTCACCGTGGCGACGTCCTCCAGGCGCACGATGGCGCCCTTGTCCTGCTTCACCGCGAGCTGCTTGAACTCGTCCACCGTATGCAGGTCGCTGGCAGCAGTGAGGTCCACCGTGACTGCCTGGCCCTTGGACGAGCCCACCGCGGCGAGATAGTTGTTCGCCGCCAGCGCCTTGTTGACGTCCGCCGCGGTCACGCCGTGGGCGGCCATCTTGGCCGGGTCCAGCCAGGCGCGCAGCGCGAAGTTGCGCGCGCCGAGCAGCTCGGCGGTCTGCACGCCGGAGATCGAATCCAGCTTGGGCTTGACCACGCGCGAGAGGTAGTCGGTGATGTTGTTGGTGGGCAGCACGTCGCTGTAGAAGCCCATGTACATCGCATCGACCGTTTCACCGGTCTGCACCGTGAGCACCGGCTGCTGCGCCTGCTGCGGCAGCTGGTTCTTCACCGAGTTCACCTGGGTGGTGATCTCGGTGAGTGCGCGGTTGGCGTCGTAGTTCAGGCGCAGCGTGGCGGTGATGGTCGACACGCCCTGCACGCTGGTGGAGGACAGGTAGTCGATGCCCTGCGCCTGCGAGATCGCCTGCTCCAGCGGCTGGGTGATGAAGCCGGCCATGGTCTGCGCGTCGGCACCGTAGTAGGCGGTGCTGACGGTGACGGTGGCGTTCTCGGTCTCCGGATACTGGCGCACCGTGAGGCTGGTGACGGCCTTCAGGCCGAGCACCAGGATCAGCAGGCTGACGACGATCGCCAGGACCGGCTTGTTGATGAACAGGTCGGTGAATTTCATGGGCGCTGGCTCACTGCTCCTGCGGCGTCGGGCTGGCGCTGTCGGCCGGCTGCACGCGGTTGTCGACGGTGATCGGCGCGTCGTTCTTGAGCTTCATCTGGCCGCTGGTCACCACTTCGGTGCCGGCGCTGATGCCCTTGAGAATGGCCACCTGGTCGCCTCGGCTGTCACCGGTGGTGACGAAGGCCTGCTTCACCGTGGGCGGGTTCGGCTTGCCCTTGGCGTCCTTGCCCTTGGACGGCTGCACCACGTACACGGTGTCGCCGTACGGGTTGTAGACGATCGCCGCCTGCGGCAGCGTCAGTTGCGTGCGCTGCTGGCCCACATCGACGCTCACCTTGGCGAACATGCCCGGGGTCAGCGTCTGGTCGTGGTTGGGCACGGTGGCCTCCACCTGCACGTTGCGCGTGCTGGTATCCACCTTCGGGTTGATCGCGCTGAGCTTGCCGCTGAAGCTGCGCCCGGCGTAGGCGTCCAGGGTGAGCGTCACCGGCTGGCCCACCTTGAGCCGGCCCAGCTCGCCCTGCGGCACGTTGAAGTCCACGTACAGCGGGTCGAGCTGCTGTACCGTCACCACCGTCGTGCCGGCGGCGAGGTAGTCGCCCGGGCTGATCGTGATGATGCCGGCGCGGCCGTCGAACGGCGCACGCAGCTGCTTCTTGGCGATCACTACCTGCTGCTGGGCCACGGCCGCCAGCCGCGCCTTGGTATCGGCCTGCGCGGTGTCGAAATCGGCCTGGCTGATCGCCTGGGCCGCGAGCTGCTTGCGCGCGCGCTCCAGGGTGATCTTCGACAGCTCGGCGTTCGCCTGCAGCTGCTGCAGCTGTGCCACCTCGTCGCCGTCGCGCAGTTGCACCAGCAGCTGGCCCTTCTTCACTTCCTGGCCGGACTTCAGGTTCACGTCGGTGACCAGGCCGGCCACCTCGGCGGCGAGATCCGCACCGTTGGCGGCGCGCAGCGTGCCGACCGCGTTGAGCGCGGGTTGCCACGGTTGCTCGGCCGCCTTCACCGTGCTCACGGTGACCGGGCCGGGCTGGGGCATGGAGTGGATCATGCGCATGACCAGCAGCACCTTGATGCCGACGATCACTGCAATCAGGGCGAGCGTGCCCAGGATCACCCAGATCATCCGCTTGAGCGTGCTGGGCTTCTTGTCTGCGCGTGTCGTCATGCGCGAATTCCTTATCGGGAAACGTTGGAAGGGGAAGCGGAAGTGGCCATCGGTGCGGCGGCGTCCTGGCGCCAGCCACCGCCGAGCGCGGTGTACAGCGCGGCGGTATCGGACAGTCGCGCGGTACGCGCCTGGATCAGCGTGATGCGCGCCTGCTGGTAGCTGCGCTCGGCATCGAGCAGGTTGAGGTAGCCGGTGGCGCCGAGACGGTACTGCTCGCGGGTCAGATCCAGCCGCTGCGAAGCGGCCTGCTCGGCGGTGGCCTGGGCGGCCAGCGTCTGCGCGTCGTACTGCAGCGCCTGCAGCGCGTCGGCCACGTTTTGGAAGGCGGTCAGCACGGTCTGCTGCCAGTCGGCGGCGGCCTTGTCGAGGCCCGCCTGCGCGGCCCGCTTCCTGTGCAGCAGCTCACCGCCGTGGAACAGCGGCTGGGTGAGGCCCAGCCCCAGCGACCACGCGCCGGTGCCGGCGGAGAACAGATCGCCGCGGCTGAAGGCCTGCGATCCGGCACTGCCGGACAGGGTGATCTGCGGCAGCATCGCGGCGGTGGCCACGCCGACCTGGGCCGAAGCCGTATGCAACGCAGCGGAGGCGGCGCGGATGTCCGGACGCTGGTCCACCAGCTGGGCGGGCAGGCTCACCGGGATGTCCTTCGGCAGTCGCACCGCATCGAGCGTCAGCGGTGCGGCGTCCAGTTGCGCCGGGGTGGTGCCGAGGTAGGTCGCCAGCCGGTTGCGGGTGGCGGCGAGCTGGGCGCGCAGCGGCGGCAAGGTCGCCTCGGTGGTGGCCAGCTGAGCGCGCACGGCCAGCGTGTCCGACAGCGACTTGGCGCCGATCTGCTGCTGCGTGCTGGCGATGTCCAGCGTCTTGCGCTGCCAGTCGACGATCTGCTCGGTGGCGCGGATCTGCTCGCGCAGCGAGGCCTCCTGCAGCGAGGCGGTGACCACGTTGCCGGCCAGGGTCAGATAAGTGGAGTCGAGCTGCGCCTGCTGGTAGTCGCGCTGCGCCAGCTGGGCCTCAATGCCGCGCCGCACGCCGCCGAACAGATCGAGCGCGTAGCCCACACTGACCGACGCGTTGTACAGGGTGAAGGGACCCACGGCGCCCGGCACGCCGGACGCTGCAGCCGACTGCTTCTCGCGCGTGGCGCCGAGACTGGCGTCGACCGACGGGAACAGTCCGCCGCGCGCCGCGCTGGCGTTCTCCTGCGCCTGGCGCAGGGCGGCCTGGGCCGAGTCGATCGACGGGCTGTGGCGCAGCGCCATCCACACGCGTCGGCTCAGCTCGTCATTGCCGAAGGAGGTCCACCAGCGCGCCGGCACGTCGCGCCCGGCCAGGAACTGCTGCGCGTCGCCGCCGGGCGTGGCCGCGTCGGTCGTCGCCGCGGGCAAGGGCGCCGGCGTGTAGCGGTCCACCACGGGTGCATCGGGACGCCGGTAATCCGGGCCCACGGCGCAGCCGGCGAGCCAAAGGGGAAGCGCCAGCGCCGCAATTATTTGCGCGCTCCGGGCGAGCGGCGGGAGCGTCTTGGGAGCACGAAGACGGGACAAGGGCGGTAACCTGGGTGGAGTCCTGAGGAGGCGCGACATTAGCATACCAATCAGTTCAGTTATGCATGTCGCAAGTAACAAGCAACGGGTGACAAACCTCACATGAAAAATCGTCGGCATGTGTATCTATCCGCGGAGGAGTGAGGGGTGAGGGAGGTGGTGTCTGCATGGCGACGAACCACGCCCCTCTGTTTCGACAACCGGCCCCGTCCGCATGGCTATGATGATCGCAGC
Source organism: Dyella sp. (assembly GCF_051962475.1). Lineage (GTDB taxonomy): Bacteria > Pseudomonadota > Gammaproteobacteria > Xanthomonadales > Rhodanobacteraceae > Dyella_A. The sequence goes on along the minus strand of NZ_JBQCCF010000023.1, from coordinate 2,899 downwards.
GCACGGAGCAAGCCCGTGCGCTGCCCCTCCAACTATGCTGCCCCGGCCGAGCGCGCGCGATGATTTCCGCTGAAACCGTCATCACCTTTGCCACCCCGGTGTTCTTCGCCCTGATCGGCGTGGAGCTGCTGGTGGCGAAGCTGCGCGGCCAGCGCGCCTACCGCAGCAACGATGCCGTCACCAGTATCGGGCTGGGGGTGATCTCGCAGCTGGTCGGGGTATTCCTCAAGGTGCTTACGGTCGGTGTCTACGCGTGGTGCGTGGAGCACGTGGCGCTGTTCGCGTTGCCGGCCGACGCCTGGTGGGTGTGGGTCAGTGGCCTGCTGCTGTACGACTTCCTCTATTACTGGCTGCACCGTATGGGGCACGAGGTGAACATCCTCTGGGCCGCGCACGTGGTGCACCATCAGAGCGAGGACTACAACCTCTCCACAGCATTGCGCCAGACCGCCACCGGCGGCCTGCTGGGCTGGCTGTTCTACCTGCCGATGGCGCTGCTCGGCTATCCGGTAAGCGTGTTCGTGGCCGTGGCGCTGATCGACCTGCTGTACCAGTTCTGGGTGCATACCGAGCAGGTCGGCAAGCTCGGCTGGTTCGACCGCGTGTTCTGCTCGCCCTCCAACCATCGCGCGCACCACGCGGTGAACGACCGCTACCTCGACCGCAACTACGGCGGCATCCTGATCCTGTGGGACCGCCTGTTCGGCAGCTTCGTCGAAGAAGACGACAACGATCGTCCGATCTACGGCACGCGCGCGCCGCTGCGCAGCTTCAATCCGCTGTGGGCGAACCTGGAGGTGTACTGGGCCACCTGGCAGGAGGCGCGTCGGGCGACGCGCTGGCGCGACAAGCTGCAGATCTGGTTCCGCCCGCCGGGCTGGCGACCGGCCGACGTGGCGGCACGCTTTCCCAAGCCGGCCTTCGACCTCGCCCGCGAACGTTTCGACCCGCCGCTCACCCGTCGCCGTGCTGTCTACGGACTGGCGCAGTTCGCACTGCTGCTGGGTATGACCACGCACTTCCTCGGCCTGGCGACACAGGCCCGCCTGGGCGTGCTGCTGGGGTATGCGGTGGTGATCGCGCTGAGCCTCACCGTGCTTGGGGCGTGGTGGGAAGGGCGGCGCGGCGCGGTGTGGCTGGAGGCCGCGCGAGTGGTCGCGCTGGCTGTGGTGCCGGTGCTGCTGGGGCGTTGGTTCGGCCTCGACGGGGCGCCGGTGCGGCTGGCTTTCGCGCTGGTATTCGGCACCAGTGCGCTCGCACTGGCGTGGGTGACGCGTGGCGCCGACAGCCCTTCCGGCACGGGCGCCATGGCCATGGGTGGGGCGCGCGCAGCCGCTTCCAAATAGCCATCTATACGCCCAAATAATTGATTTTGTTAGATGTCCGTGAATGTTTTCGCGGACATCGTTGTTATAGTCATCGGCTGTTACACGTCGGTATCAAGGGGATGCATGATGGGTTTTCTAGCCAAGCTGGTGCGCCACAAGTCGATCGAGCAGCTGCAGGCCGAGGCCGGTAACCGCGGTGATTTCCGCCGCGTACTGGGGCTCTGGCAGCTCACCGCGATCGGCGTGGGCGCCATCATCGGCGTGGGTGTGTTCGTGCTCGCCGGCCAGCAGGCCGCGGCGAACGCCGGCCCGGCGGTGGTGCTCAGTTTCATCATCGCGGGCCTGGGCAGCGCGTGCGCCGCGCTGGCCTACGCCGAGTTCGCCGGGATGATCCCGGTCACCGGCAGCGCCTACACCTACGGTTACGCGGTGCTGGGCGAACTGTTCGCCTGGATCATCGGCTGGGATCTGCTGATCGAGTACGCGCTGATCGTGGGCGTGGTGGCGATCGGCTGGTCCGGCTACGTGCAGGCGCTGATCGAGCAGATCTTCGGCGTGTCGCTGCCGGTATGGGCGCAGGGCGCCTACGATCCGCAGCACCCGGACAGCGGCAAGGTGTTCAACGTGATAGCCGCGGCGATCTCGCTGCTGATCGCCTGGATGCTCACGGTGAAGACCGAGTGGGGCGCGCGGGCCAACACCGTCATCGTCACCATCAAGGTGATCGGCGTGGCGCTGGTGATCGGCGTGGGCGCGTTCTACGTCAACACGGCCAACTGGCACCCGTTCATTCCCACCGCGGTGGTCAAGGACGGCATCAGCAGCTACGGCTGGGGTGGCGTGCTGGCCGCGTCGAGCATCGTGTTCTTCGCAGTGTTCGGTTACGACACGCTGACCACGGCGGCGGAGGAATCTAAGAACCCGCAGCGCGACCTGCCACGCGCCGTGCTGCTCTCGCTGGCGGTGTCGATGGCGCTGTACATCCTGGTATCGCTGGTGCTCACCGGCATGGTGCCGTACGACCAACTCAGCGGCGCCGCGCCGGTGGATGCGGCGTTCAAGGCGCTGGGTCTGGACTGGGTGCGCGGCATCATTTCGGTCGCGGCGATCGCCGGCATCACCAGCGTGATGTTCGCCTTCATGCTCGGCGCGGCGCGCATCTGGTTCGCGCTGTCGCGCGACGGCCTCTTGCCACGCTGGTTTGCGCGCGTGCATCCACGTCATGGCACGCCGTATCGACCCACCGTGATCCTGGGCGTGTTCAGCGCGGTGGTCGCAGGCTTCCTGCCGATCAACGAAGTGGCGGAACTGGTGAACATCGGCACGTTGTCGGCGTTCATCGTGATCTGCCTGGCGGTGCTGGTGCTGCGCGTGCGGCGACCCGACGTGCGGCGTGGTTTCCGCACCCCTGCGATCTGGATCGTCGCGCCGCTGGGCATGCTGTTCTCGCTGTTCCTGATCATCGGCTGGCCGTGGTACAGCGACGCACACTTCCACCTGATCGGTGGCCTCGCCGGCATCACCATCGACCGTTTCGTGGTCTGGCTGGTGATCGGATTGGCGTTGTACTT
>NZ_JBQCCF010000022.1:0-29671 GCF_051962475.1 Dyella sp. | reverse complement strand
GTTGCCCATCTCCGGGTGGCCGGGGGCCGCCCCTCCCCGCCCGCCCCCCCCGGGCGGCCCCCGCCGGCGTGGGCCGGTGGGGCCGCCCCGCTTCGTTACATTTAAAGGGGGGCGCGGCCCATTGAGCCAGGTCGGTCGTCTGGCAGAGATGGTCCTCTGCATGGCTTAATTAGCCCCGTCCCTTTTCTCGGCAAGGACGCGCCGCTCGCTCAGCGGCACTCACAGGGGAAACCATGGATATCGAAGCTCGCCGCCCATCCCGCCATGTGCTTTGGTGGGTGTACTCGGCCTATCTCGTGTTGGCTCTTTTCGCGGGCGGGTACTTGATGATCGTGCTTGGCCGCTACCCCGTGATAGGCGGGATTTCCACGGTGATGGATGCGATCGGCCTGTGCGGTTACTACGGCTTTCTCAGGTACAAGCCTCTGCTTACACAGCGGTTCTGGATCGGTTTCGTCACGCTGTACGTGACCAAGCTCGCCGTGGCGCTGGCCTTGCTGGCGTCCCTCGCGCTGGAGATCAACTGGGATGGCAGCCTCACCAGCCGTATCGTGCTCATGGACTTCGTCGGCATCGTGTTGGGCGCGCCATTTCTGGTGGCTATCGTCAATTACGCATTTGATGGCAAGAGAATATGGATGGTTCGGGGCAGCACTCCGAGCCCTGCATGAGCGCTCAGTGCCGGCTGGTAATGGCCTCTTTCACCGGATGCTCTGGCAGCCGATGAGCGGAGCAGGGCGGCGATTCGTCGCTCAGGGGCCTGCCAACGATTTCTTCAGCAGCGCGTCGTACAGCTCCAGGCGCCATCGCACGCTTATCTGCAACAAGCTCAGCCAATAGAAGAGCATGAGGCCGCTGATCAAAAGCACTTCCGGCCAGCTCGGATGCGGCGGCCAGTGCATGTCCTTGAACTGCAGAAAGAGGGCGCCGAGCAGGGGCAGCACGCCGAGGCTCTCCATGCTGCCGGTCAACAGCGGGAGCTTGTTGCGGAATCGTTCGAGACGGAAACCGACAAAGGTGGCCATCGCCTGCCGCTGCTCGCGGGGATACTGCCCGATCCACGCCACCATGGCCTGGTGGTGCGGGAGGTCGTGATCGAGCATCTCGGCAAATTCCCGCCGCTCGCGGGCAGGGTGCATGGTGGGCAACGTGGCAGTCATTGCTACCGCGAAGGCGCCCATCTCCACCGCTATCAGCGCCGCGGCGATCACTACCGCGGTCGTGTTGCCGGGAAACACTTTGAGTAGCAGCAGCGCTGACACCGCTGCGGCCATGGCGATGGCGCTGGCCCAGCCGACGCGACCACCAGGATGGGCGCTAGCCGGATGCTCGGGCAGTGACTCGATGCGCGCGTCCAGGCTGCTGAAGGTGAGTGGTTGGGAATCCATGCCAGTGCTGCTCCGTGGGGCCGGCCGTCACCCTACCGAAAAATTCCGGGGGCCGCTGGCCTTTGGTCTGTACCGACCCTGCGTGATTTTCGCCGAACCGCTGCGCCTACAGCGAGTGATGCTAGCCACTCACCTGCCGAACAAATCGTTCTAGCCACAGAAATGCGACAAGCGGGGCCGTTGCCGCGTCCTCTTTCTTGGTGGCCACCGTGTCCAACAGCGCAAGGGCCGCTCGCTGATCCACCAGTCCGAGATCAGCCAGCGCGCAGTTCTGCAGTTGATGCGTGATGTTCTTCACTTGCCGCGAAATCAACTCGGGGAGTACGCGCGCAAAGGTTTCCTTGACGTAGTGGACGGGAAATACGTCCTCCCCCAGCCGGGCATGAAGATAACGCCGCATGATGCTTCGGCCGTGCCGGTCGTTTCTTGGGAGTCGATGGCAAAAGGCGACCAGGCCAGGATCGCTCAAGAAGTTGACTGGCCATAAGCCATGGCGAAGCAGGTGGGGTGCCTGGCACATGCCGGCGAGCAAGGCGGAGATCGGTACTGGCCCGGCTGGCGCATCGAACCCGTTCAACGAGCGTGATGCAGCCAGGGCGCGAGGCGTAAGCAACCTGTGGGCATGCTCTCTGGCTTGAGCCACGATACTCAGCCCCTGTTTGCTTTCCCCTTGCGTGGTTTCGTCTCTATAGCTCGGGAAAAGCTCATCCCCACCAACCCCGGTGAAGAGAAACGCACACCCCTGTGCCCGCGCAGAACCCCACAGGGTATCGAAAGCTTCCAGATAGAGTTCCGCATGGGGATACTCCGTCCGTTGCGCCGTCGGCCGCAGATCCAGGCTGGGTGGGTAGGCATCGATATCTACCGTTTCATCGCGCAAGCGGATGCGTTCAGCAATGCGGCGTCGCCGAGCCACTTGCGCATGGCGTTGCTCACCGCTCAATAGAATGCCGCGGCTCGCTACTGGCCCATGTAGCGCGGTCACTGCACTGGCAACCGTGGCTGAGTCCATGCCGCCACTCAATTCCACAGCTATCTTCGCTGCCTCCAGAGGGCGCTGCGATATGGCACGACGCAACAGTTCGTCGAACCTTGCCAACGCTTCTTCTTCTTGCAAAAGCATGGACGGTGAAGCCGGTTCGACCGCTGCCGGGTATTGATATCTCGCCTTTCCCGGCTCGACGAAGAGCGATGCCCGCTCAGTCAGCATCATGATTCCGGCACAGATGTGTTGCGCCGAATAGTTGTTCCCCAGGCCCAGGAAGCGGCTGGCAACCTCCCAATTGATCGCCAGTGGCGCCCTTATGAAATCTGCAAGGTCCCAGGAAATGACAAGCCGATCGGCCGTTACATGGCAATAAACCGGTGCGGAGCCAAAAACACCGGATCGCACTCTCACTCGGTTACCTTCTTTGGCAACCTCGACCATCACGTATTCGAGCGGCCACAGAAGGCAGGCCCGATAAAGCTGGTCGAACTGCTCTGCGTCGAGAACTTCGGTGGTCTGCATCGCGGGTGAGCCAGCCGCTGCCAAGCGTTCTCGCACGATCACGAACCATTGGCCTTGCGTGCGAACCAGCAGAGTTTCGAGCGCCGTATGGAGGTAGGGTCGAATTCGACTCTGTCCCAACGCGATGGCACCATCCACCCATTGCACGTCGCTCGAAAGATCAGACAACGCAATCTCGGCCTTGAGCATCAACGACTCCTGTCACGAAAACGCCGCCCCATTTGTGAGGCGGCGATAGATCATTCACACCTTTTCAAACGAAAAGATCCAGCCTTAGCCGTCGAGGCCGTTCCAGTACCAGCGCGCATCCTGAGGAAAGCCCATCGGCTTCATATCGCAGGCACCGGCCGCTGCGTTTTTCTGCATGGGCGCGTCCAGCTGGATCCCGTAGGGATTCGACGCATCGCTGTTCGCTTCAATATTCTGCATGGTCGTACTCCTTTTTTTGCGACTAGGCCGCCAACCCGGCGGCCTTTCGAGGCTAGCAATCAAAAAAATGAATTTGAGTGAGGTATTTCTCATTTTTTTGTAGGAAAAGGGAGTATGGCGGCGCCCCACTTTGCGTCGCGCGACGGCTGCAGCGTCGGATGCCGGTGCAACTGCCGCGCTCGGGTAAGCAGGTGCAAGCCCGTCCCGCACCCTCCTCGGTCGCGCCCCGTGGCAGTCCCGCCGCCAGCATTCGATCTCGGTGCGCGCGTGCAGCGGGTTGGGACCCCGGGGCTTTGAGGCATTCGTCCGCGGGCGGCGGTTGAACGATTCCAGTTGAAGGGGCGAGGCTGATTGAATCCGTACGTTGTCTGGCAGGGGCGGCTTCGATCGACGCAATGAGCCACGTCGCGTTTTGCGTCGGTGCCTGCTGCGCATGGTTCACCGGCCGTGCTTGGTGCGTTCGACCGACTCGCGAAAGAAAAGCCCCGCAGTTGCGGGGCTTTTCTTCAGCACGACGATCGATTCAGCGCGGCGAGACAGCTGCGATGAGTCGCGTCCCTTCCTGCTTGCCCTGGAAGGGGTTTTTCACCGGAAACCGGGTCGGCTTGCCGAAGGGTATGGCGGAAACGAACGCCGGACAGTAGCGCAGACACACCGCATAGCGCGTGTCGCAATCCGTCGCGCCCGAGGCCACGCAAGCCTGATAGGCCGGCACGCAGGTGTTGCAGTCCGGTAGCGCGTGGGCGGTCGTCGACAGTCCGAAGGAGGCCAGTGCAACTACGGCCAAGCCAGCTAAGTTGATACGAAAATCCATCTTGCATTCTCCTTGAGAGCTCCTTCATTGGAGCCCTTCTAGGGTGCTGCACGGGCTTGATCGCTTTTTGCGACGAAGATCACCAAAGCAGGGCGACTTGGGATGGCCTGCTGCGATCCCCGGGCTTTCTGGCGCCGCACTCACCGGGATGGGTGACGTCAGCTATCGCGACACGGATGCGTGGCGCGGCATTCTCTGCGACAGCGACAGCGACAGCGAGAGCCTGCGGCGGATGAGGCCGCCGATCGTGGTGTGGCCCGGCGTACGAGGGGAGTATGCCATTTGCTTCTTGGCGTCTGCGCGGCCAGTGAGAGAGGCCCCCTTCAGCCAGCGGCATCACTGCCGGTGCCGACAGCATGAGCATCCGCTGTTGATTCGATATCTGCGCTGCCCGATCACGGTCAATGTGGCGTCGCTCTGAACCGCCAGGTGCTCAGATCTTCTAGTGAACCACCTCAAGCGTTCGGCGGTGCGTCGCCGTGCCACCCGCCGGAAGCGGTGCGTAGCCCAGCGCCTCGTAGAACCGAGCTGCGGCCGCCGTGTCGGTTCGTAGCACCAGCGCGCGATACGTTTTCGCCGCCTGTGTTTCAAGGGTCCTTACGAGACGACGACCCACACCCATGCCTCGCCACGTGGGGAGCACGTACACGCGTCGGAGTCGTCCGAGCCCTTGCTCCTGGGTGTACGGATCGGCTGAAAACCCGCCTATGGCTACCAGCCGCCCGGACGCATAGCCCCCCAGCAGGCCTGCTCCCTGTCCTTCGTACTGCTCGGGATGGTTCGCCAACTCTGTCACGAGCCGATCGATGAACTTGAACCCCTCGTCGGTACTGGCGGCAAGAAGGTCCTTGAGCGTGCCATCGCTACCCTTGCCGAAGGGCCGATACTCCACGGGAGTTGAAGTCATATGGCGGACCTCGGGTTCTGTGCGCATGCAACTGCAGTTAAACGGCAGGTGGCGGATGAAGTTCGGTTGTCGTCTGGCTGAAAAGGATTGGGGTTCGCCTTTCCGCGCGTCGGTGCAAGGACGCATGCATCGTTTTCGTGCGAACTAAGGCCACCCGGCCAGGGCTGTCGATTCGTGAGCCTCTCAGACCCGCAAGATCGGTCGAGCGCCGGTTCACCTCGGTCGGCAACATGGAGGCTCCACGGAGAAACGGACGATGAAGGCAACGGTTCGCAATTATCACGCGCGAATGCAGCGTGTGCTGGACTACATCGATCGGCACCTTGACGAGGATCTGGATCTGGAGGCGGTCAGCCATGTCGCCGCCTTCTCGAAGTTTCATTTCCATCGCCAGTTTGTGGCGACCTTCGGATTGTCGCTGCATCGCTATGTGCAGCTGGCCCGCATGAAACATGCATCGCGCCGGCTGGCGTGGAACGACGCGGAGAGCGTCACCGACATTGCGATGGATGCTGGCTACGAGGCACCCGACGCGTTCGCTCGCGCTTTTCGCCAGCGGTTCGGGCAGTCGCCTTCGTCGTTTCGCAAGTCGCCCGACTGGGCGCCGTGGATAGCCGCCTTCGGGCCTCTGGACAACGCGAGGAACAAGCTCATGCAGATTATCTTTGGCCGCGACGACGTGACGATCCGTGATGTGCCCCCGATGCCGGTGGCGATGATCGAGCATCGAGGCGATCGGGCGATGCTTGGCACGACGATCGAGCGATTCAAGACCTGGTGCAAGGCCAGGGGCCTGTCGCCCGAAAGCGGGCGACCGAGCTTGATGGTGTTTCGATCCGAGCGGTGCCCGGCCAATCCGGCCGACTACAGCATGGATCTGTGTGTGGGCACTGATCAGCCGGTCGAGACGAATGACCAGGGGATGCGGGCCGGCGTGATCCCAGGCGGACGCTGCGCGGTGCTGCGCTATCCCGGCAACACCAATGATCTGGAGCCCGCCGCGCTGTACCTCTACCGCGACTGGCTGCCGGACAGCGGGGAGGAGGTGCGCGACTTTCCGATCTATTGCCAGCGGCGGCTCGCCCTCGCGCCGGATGCGTCGACGCCCGAAGTCTTTGTGGAGTTGTTCCTGCCGCTGAAGTAGCGCGTCGCGGTGTCAGAACAGGGGGCAGACTTTCTGGGAAAGCGCGCTCTGCCCCCTGTTTTGCTGGTGCCGGCCGGCAGGCAGGCGCAGCGCTCAGCTGTGCATCTTTCTTTCAGGCGATTGCGACGCCCGTGAGGCGTTCACTGAGTGCCCACAGCCTGCCTGCCGCCACCGGATCGATCGCGCGCGGACGCACGCCGTGCAGCTCTGTGCTCTCGTCGCTCGGCAGCAAACGCGCGATCTCGCAATCGGCGCAGTACACGCCACCTTTGCCGTCGAGCATGGGGTGGGTGGCGCACCATACGCTGGTGGCCGCGCCTTGCGGGATGGTCTTCTTGTTGTTCTCCGGATCGATGATCAGCCCACCATTCCTGTCGATAATCTGGCTGGCCTCGATCTGTTCGGGCGACATGTAGCGGATGAGGTCGGTGACGATGCCCCCCGGATGCACGGCAAACACACGCACGCCGTCGTGCTGGCCGATCGCATCCAGCGCCACGGCAAACAGCGCGTTGGCGGTCTTCGATTGCCCGTAGGCAACCCAGGGGTCATAAGCGCGCTGCTCGAAGTTGGGGTCCCGGAAGTCGATGCCACCCCGCCGATGGCCGTAAGAGCTCAGCGAAACGACGCGGGCGCCGCTGGCGGCCGCCAACGCAGGCCACAGCTTGCACGTGAGCTGGAAATGACCGAGATGGTTGGCGGAGAACTGGGACTCGTAGCCACGACTGTCGCGCGTCAGCGGTGGCGCCATGATGCCGGCGTTGTTGATCAGGATATGCAGCACGCCCGCCGAGGCGGTGACGCGTTCGGCAAAGCGGTCGATCGACGCCGGATCGAGCAGGTCCATCGCATCGACAACGACATCCGGCATGTCGCGCAGGGCCTTCTTCGCCTTGTCCATATCGCGGGCCGGCACAAAGACGCGCGCCCCGGCGGCGCGCAGCACGCGGACGGTTTCAAGGCCGATGCCGGAGTAGCCCCCGGTTACCACGGCGTTTCTGCCGGCAAGGTCGATGCCCTGAATGACGTCTTCCGCGGTTGAAGCCGCGCCGAAGCCGCTGCCCAAGGGGATTTGTGGGGTGGACATGAGGGAACTCCAAAAGGGGTGCGGATAAGCTAGGCCCCAAAGCCCGAATGCAGAATGCTTAACCGTGCACCATTCATGCGCGATAGTTCATCCATGAGCTCTGATCCGCTTTCCGATGTGCTCGAACTCGTCCAGGCCCGATGCAGCCTCTCCGGCCGTTTCGTCGCGGGTGGTCCATGGGCGCGCCGCTTCGCCAACCTCCACGCCATCAAGTTCTGCGCAGCCATGGAAGGCTCGTGCTGGTGTGATACCGACGGGATGGGAGCGCCTGCGCGGTTCGAGGCGGGCGACGTGCTTGTAACCAACGGGACGCGCTCGCTGTTGCTGGCCAGCGATCCGAAACGGCTCGCGGATGCCGAGCCCCTTCCCCTGGAGCGCGACGCGGGAGGCGCCTATCGCCTCGGAACGGGCGACAGCTTCGTCATGCTCGGCGGCATGGTCTATGTGGACGACAAGCGCCAGTCGCTGTTGCTTGGCGGCCTGCCTCCGATGCTGCACGTGAAAGGCACCCTGCCGGAGGCGGCGACCATCGGCTGGCTGCTCGAACAACTCACCCGCGAAATGGAACACATCGACCGCCCCGGCCGCGCCGTCGTGCTGGCAGAACTTGCGCAACTGCTGTTTGTGAACACCTTGCGCGCTTACCTGGCACACGCACCGAGCCATGACGCCGGCTGGCTGAAAGGTCTGGGCGATCGGCGCCTGGCGAGCGCACTGAGCTGCATGCATGCGGAACCGCAACGACCATGGGGCCTTGGTGACCTTGCGAAAGCTGCGGGTATGTCACGCACATCCTTCGCCGTTCGCTTCCGCCAAGTCATGGGGGTACCGCCTTTGGCCTACCTCACCAACTGGCGCATGCACCTGGCCGAGCGCCGATTGCTGGCGGGGGCGACCGTCGCAGAGGTCGCCGAGGCAACGGGCTACACGTCCGAAAGCGCATTCAGTCATGCGTTCAAGCGCGCCATGAGAGTCGCACCGGGGCGATATCGCAAAACGGTGGGTGCCGTGGATGACGCGCGGAGCGATGGCCACGCTTACGCGGCGACAGCAAGAAGTGGGTTCTGAGCGTCGCTGGTACCAAGGAGCGCGGCGTTGCAAAAAGCAGGGGGCAGAGTGCACGTCCTCGAGCAGTCGATAGTGCCCTTTCCCGTTTCATCGTCGAGGTTTTCAACCCGCGCAAGGCGGGCTTGAGACCGTCCTGCACAACAGGAACGATCGAGGGCGGAGCCTGTCGAGGCGTCCTCACTTCTTTGCCGGCCGCTTCCCCACGCCCGGCTTCGCGGTGATCTGCCGCATCCACACCGCGATCAGGTCTTCGTCGATGTCGTCCAGCGAGGCCAGCTCCACACCGCGCGTTGCCTTGCCCATGGCCACAGGCGTCACCGGCGGCATCGGGTCGAGCGTCGTGCCGTTGACGAACATCAGCTTGACGTGGCCGGCGAACGCGCCGCAACTGAAGCACCAGCCGTCGCCCACGCCGTAGTACGCCATGCCCCATTTCACGCTGCGTTCGAGGCCGGGCAGGGTGTCGGCGGCCAGGCGGTCGATACGTTCGGCGATGCCGCGCTGCGGTTGCGGCAGGCTGGCGAGGTAGGCGAACACCGGCTTGTCGCCGATCGCGGCCTTGGCCTGGCTGGCCTTGCCGTTCATGGTTTCAGGTAGCTCGATGCCGGCGGGGGTGCGTTTCGCGGCGGACTTGCGCACGTTCGCTTTGGCAGGCCGCCGGGGATGTTCGATCTTGTGGGTCACCATGGTGGGCTCTGGATGGCTTCGGGCTTCTCTGGATGACGATCAAGCGTCTATCGGATCGACACGGCAAGGGGGGCGGCGCGCATTTTTCCCTTGAGGCAGATGGGTGATGAAGTTCAACGCATGGTCCCCGCCCTCCCTGTGGCGGCCAATTGTGTCCCCTGTGGTTAACGGTCTGCGCGCTGTGTGCCTGCTCTCCTGGCGCGTGTCGAATGGCAAGGAGTCCGTTCGTCATGAGGTGAAGGGCAGTCATGAAGGCTGCGTGGCCTGGGAGCGCGACATGAGCAAGTACCTCATCTACTTCAACCAGGCATGGGTGGGGGAACACAGCGAAGCATGGTTTGCCGCACGCGGTCCGCTGGCACGTGCAGTGGTGGCCGAGATGAAGGCGGCGGGTGTCTATGTGTTCGCCGGGGGGCTGGAGGAGGATCCGCAGGAGGCCTTCAGCGCGGATGCCACCGGCGGCACGTTGCGTTTCACGGACGGGCCGCATGTGAGCCACCCTCAGTTTCTGGGCGGGTTCGCCGTGATCGATGCGGCCGACGATGAAGCGGCGAGGCACTGGGCCGGCAAGCTGGCCCAAGCCTGCGGCTGGCCGCAGGAAGTGCGGCGGTTCAAGCCTTGAGCGGGTGCTCGGACGGAACGACGGGGCAGGGCTTCTGCTCGGGAAAGGGCGGCCTTGCCCTCGGGGGCGCGTGCTCGCATCCGCTGGACGCAGCCGCTTGGGGGGGGCGACTCGCGAGCCAGCCGCGCCGCTGCCCGGGTCCCTTGTTCGGCCCTTCACCTTCACGCCATGCTCGATGCGACTGACCCAAGGGGACCGATGTGGATACTGCGATAGCGCCCTCCACCATGCATGCCGTCAGTGACGCCGTACCGGCCGGTCGTCTGCGCCTCGAGTCGATCGACCTGCTGCGCGGGATCATCATCGTCATCATGGCGCTGGATCACGTGCATGATTTTTTCGGCGTGCCCGGGGCCAACCCGGTGAATCTCGCCACCACCACGGTGCCGTTGTTCTTTACCCGCTGGGTTACCCACTTCTGCGCGCCAGTGTTTTTCCTGCTAACCGGCACTGGGGCCTTCCTGACGTTGCGGCGCATGAGCAAGCGCGAGCTGTCGGGCTTTCTGCTCACCCGCGGTCTATGGCTGATCGTGCTGGAAGCCGTAGTGATGCGCTTCGCCCTGCAGTTCAACGTCGACTACCAGGTGACCCTGCTCATCGTGCTGTGGGCGCTGGGCTGGGCGATGATCGTGCTGGCCGGGCTGATCTACCTGCCGACGTGGGCGCTGGTGGCCGTGGGCGTGGCGATGGTGGCCGGGCACAACCTGCTGGACGGCATCTCGGCCACCGCCTTCGGCGCGCTCGCCCCGCTGTGGACCGTGCTGCATGTGCCCGGCTTTCTCATCACCGGACCGCACACGGTGTTCGTCACCTATCCGCTGGTGCCATGGATGGGGGTGACTGCGCTGGGCTATGCGTTGGGGCAGGTCTACGCGTGGGATGCAGGTCGCAGACAGGCATGGCTGCTGCGGCTCGGCCTGGCGCTTACGGTCGGCTTCGTGGTGCTGCGATGGCTCAACGTCTACGGGGATCCGTTCCCGTGGTCGGCACAGCGCTCGCCGCTATGGACGCTGGTGTCCTTCCTCAACACGCAGAAGTACCCGCCGTCGCTGTTGTTCCTGCTGATGACGCTGGGGCCGGCGCTGTTGCTGCTTCGGGTTTTCGACGTTGGCACGCCGCGGCTGCTGCGTCCCGTGCTGGCATTCGGCAAGGTGCCGCTGTTTTTCTACGTGCTGCACTTCTATCTGATCCATCTGTTGGCGGTTGCCGTCTGCTACGTGGGCTACGGCGATGTCGGCGGTATGTTCCGCTCGCCGGACCTGGGCCACTTCCCATTCACCGCGCCAACGGGCTGGGGGCTCGGCCTGCCGTGGATCTATGCGATATGGATCGGGGTGGCTCTGGCGCTGTATCCGCTCTGCCGCTGGTATGCCGGCCTGAAACGGCGGCGCAGGGACCGGTGGCTCAGTTATCTGTGACGCAACCCATGCCGCGCAGCAGCCACCGACGCATCGGGGTGCCGCAGGTGGCGTCCGCTGTGTGCGGTTCGTGCCAGGGTTGATCGCGGTCAATGCGGCGCGGGCCTGAGCTGCGCATGCTGGCGCTGACCTTCAGGAGGGCATGCGCATGAAAGCCAACGTGGGTGGCCTGGATAAGTGGCTACGTATAGCCGTGGGTGCAGTGCTGATCGCGTGGGCGATGACCGGTGGTCCGGTGTGGGCGTGGATCGGGGTGGTGCCGCTGATCACGGGGCTGTTCAACTTCTGCCCGCTGTACGCGCTGATCGGCGTGAATACCTGCAAGCGCTGAGCGCGCTGCGGGGCGAGCGGATTCCGGGGCGAGGTGAGGAGTCTGCTCGTTGGAGAGCAGCAGACTCCGCCCGCGGTTCACCCTCGGGCTCAGGCCCGCCTTACCCGATCCCTACATCCCCGGCATCGCCGTCGGCGTGCCATCGGACCAGTTGCCGACGCCCACCAGCAGCACCGACAGCGGCGGCAGGGCGGCCGCTTGGGCCTGGTGGTTGGGTGAGTAGAACCAGTAGTTGCCGCCGAACACCGGCGAGCCGGTGGCGTTGGCGCCCCAGTCGGCGCCGTCCTTGAACGGAACGTAGAACATGACGTGGGCCATGTCGTGGTCGCCCTCGTCGGACAGGTAGGACGACTTGGACATCATGTAGCACATGGCGCCCGGTGCCAGCGGAGGAATCTTCTTGCTGCGCAGGGCTGCCTGGATACGCGAAGCGACTTCGGCGTCGGAGTGGCCGGTGAGGGTCATCGCGGTGCGCAGCTTGGCGATTTCGGTGACGGTGCGCGCGGCCTGCGGGTTGTCGCAGCCGGCGGCGCGGATCTTGGGGTTCCAGCGCTCGGGCCAGTCCGTCGCACCGGCGAAGCCGCGGGCCACCCAGCAGACGAACCCATTGCTGCCGGTGACGGCGGTTTCGTAGCCGGTGCGGGTCATTACCAGCACGGTGGCATCCTTGGAGATGGATGCCGGCGCCGCACTCCTGGCCAGTGCGATTTCCTCGGCGCGATCCATGAGGTAGGCACTGACGGGCGCCATGCGGTCATAGGGTTTGGCCGGCGCTGCGGCTGCAGCGTTGAAGGCAAGCATCGCCAGCGAGACGCACGCTGCGAGCCGGGCGGCGAATCCGCCCAGATGGGCCGCCATGGTGACGGCGCGTGGTTGATCGGGCGACACGGACGTTTTCAGCATGGCCTTGCTCATCGTGGTCTCTCCTGGCGAAGGGGTAGTGCTTTTTCATGGAGACGACGAGGGAGGGGGGCGCAGATCGACACGCGCTCGGGAGGCGAGTGGCGCCCACGATTCTTGGCGCATCGTGACCGCAGCCGCGGGCAGACCAACCGACGGTCAGCGTCGCCCGGCCGCTCGCCAGGTTGGCGCTGCGCATCTGGCTTTCTCGCGGGACCTTGCTGCAAGATGCTTCCCACCTCAGGGGGAAGTACATGGACGCATGGGATGGGGAAGAGGCGCCGGCTCGCGGGATCGCCGGCTTCTGGCGTCGTCTAGGCGCCTTCGTTATCGACGTGATAGTGCTCGGGATTGTCGGCATGATCCTGGGGACGCTGCTGTTCGATACGTTTGCGCGTATGGGTATCTATGCCCGATTGATCGGCTTTGCGATTGCGTTGGCTTATTTCGGCGTCTTGAACAGCCGCATTGGCAGTGGGCAGACGCTCGGCAAGCGCTGGCTGGGTGTTCGAGTGGTCGATGCGCAAGGCCAGTTGCTGTCGCTTCCACGCGCACTGCTGCGCTACACCGTGCTGAGCATTCCGTTCTTCGCCAACGGGCTGCCGGTTGATTCGGGCATGGCGATGGGAAGCGTATTGGGCTACCTGCTTGCCCTGATCGTGTTCGGCGGCATGTTCGTCACCGTCTACCTTTATGTGTTCAACCGGCGCACGCGGCAGTCGTTGCATGACCTGGCGGTTGGATCGTACGTGGAGCGGTTCGACAGCGCGGCGCGGCCGGTGCCGTTCCCCACCATGTGGCGCGGACACCTCGCCGTGGCGGGGCTGCTCGCTGTGGCCGCCCTGGGCGTGCCCATCGCGGCGAATCATCTGGCGCAAACCGAGAGCTTCGCCGACCTCATGCCGCTGTATCGGACGCTGTCGAGCCAACCGCATGTGATGACGGCGCAGGTGGCGCGCGGCTGGGCGTCCATGAATGGCCGCACGACCCGCTCCCTGCAGTCGTCACTGCAACTGGACGCGCCGCTGATCGGCGACGCCGCCATGGCCAGGCGCATCGCACAGCAGATGGCCGAGGCCGATTCCCAGATCGCCCAGGAGAATGCTGTGGTGGTGCGCCTGGTGTTCGGCTACGACATGGGTATCGCCTCGGGCTGGAAGGCGCACGTGTACTCGTACAAGCCGGAAGAGCTGCGGTAGAGCGGTGGTCGACCGCGGCTGGAGATGACCGCTACCTCAACGGCTATTTCCCGGTGAGCTCCGCCAATGCGTGCTCCGTCACGGTGTGGCGCAGCTGTTTCAGGGCGGGCGAGGCTGGGTCACCTTCGCCATGCAGGCAGACATCGACGCGGGGCAACGGCGGCAGCCCGTGGCGGCCATCCAGACGGCTGAGCCCGGGCGGGATGCCGGCGCTGGTACGCAACGTGATGCCAAGCCCCGCGGCCACGCCGGCCCACAGGCTTTGCAGGCTGCTGGTGAGGTAGGCCGGGCGCCAGGCCAGGCCGGCCTTGTCCAGCGCTTCGGTGCCGGCCTGGCGAAAGAAGCAGGGCGGGCGATAGAGCGCCAGGTCGATCACGTCGCTGGAGCGCAAGCGCCTGGCGGCGTCCTGCGCTCCCACCCAGGTCATCGGCAGCGTCGCGAGGCGTTCGGCATCGGGGCGCTGCGCGTGGCCCATCGCCAGCACCAGATCGAGCTCGCCGCGATCCAGCCGTTCCAGCAGGGCGCCGTTGCGATCGACCTCCACGTCCACCCGCACGGCTGGATGCGCTTGCTTGAATCGCCCCAGTGCCGCCGGCAACCAGGATTCGGCGAAATCTCCCGGCAGGCCGAAGCGCACCGTGCCGCCGATCGACGCACCATGCACGGTGTGCACCGCTTCGTCGTTGAGCGCCAGGATGCGTAGGGCGTACGCATGCACGCGGTCGCCCGCCTCGGTCAGCACCACCTTGCGCCCCTGCCTGCGGAACAGCGGCTGCCCCAGTTGCGCCTCCAGTTTGCGCATCTGCTGGCTCACCGCCGACTGCGAGCGGCCGACCCGCTCCGCGGCGCGCGCCAGACTGCCCAGGCGAAGAATCGCGGCCAGGGTGCGTAGCGCATCCATGTCCAGGTTGGGCTGCTGCATAGTGAAATATTTCTAATGGATAGGCGTCGAATTATTCCATTTTATTGAAGTTCTTGCGGCCCTAGGATGCATGGCGCATCGGGCTCCGGTTCGATGCCGCGGACTCCACTACCCGAAGGAAAACGCCCATGCGCAGATCCCCCACACGACGCCGCCTGATGGCCACCGCGTGCCTGGTTGCTGGCCTCGCCTCGACAACCGGCGCGCTCGCCCGCGGCGCGTCGGCCCGTTTCCCGCTGGCCGGCACCTGGACGCTGGAGGCGGCCGACGTGCTGCATCCGGACGGCTCGCGCAGCAGCGACTACGGCGCGGCCCCCAAAGGCCTGTTGATGATCGACGGACAAGGCCACTACGCGTTGCAGATCTTCCGCGCCGAGCGCGCGCATTTCGCCTCCGGCGACAAGGCCCACGGCAGCCCCGCCGAATACCGATCCGCGGTGATGGGCTCGAGCACGCACTACGGCACGCTCGAACTCGACGCCGCGACGCACCTGCTCGTGTTCCACATCGATGGCGCCTCCTTCCCGAACTGGGAGGGACAACAGCAGCGCCGCAGCTTCGAGCTGCATGGCGACGTGCTCAGCTATCGGGTGCCGCCGCGTCCCAATGGCGATGTGCCGCTCTCGGTGTGGCGGCGGGTCGGTAGCAAGGACGCCGTTGAATAGGGAGCGACGCCGCCGCGGCGAAGCGCAGGACAGCCGCGCTTGCTGGGCGATCGCTCCCGCCGCAGCACGCGTCAGTTGAGGCTGGTCAGCAGTGCCTGGAAGCGGGCATGGCTGCGCAGCGAGGCAAGGTCGCTGTCGTTGGCCATCCAGGCGCGGTCGCCCCAGCCCAGTTGCACCGCGCGTTCGAGCAGGTCGATGGCGCGTTCGTGCTCCTCCAGCACGGCGAAGGTGCAGGCGGCGTTGTAGTACACCATCGGCTCGTCTTCGCTCGAGCGCAGCGCCAGGTTGGCCCACTCGATCGCCTTGTCCTTCTCGCCGATGGCCGCGAAGTTCGCGGCGCCCATATAGCGGGCGCGCGCGTCGTCGGGGTTGATGCCCAGCGCGCGTTCGATCAGCTCGATTGCGCGGCGGCGCGCCTTGCGCTCGTCATCCTTGCGGCCCATCTCGCTGTACGCCTGGCTCAGGTAGACCAGCGGCAGGTAGTCGGCGGGGCTGACTTCGGCAGCGCGCAGGTAGAGCCAGGCCGCCTTTTCGAAGTTGCCCTGCGAGCTGCAGATCATGCCGTACAGGAAATAGGCCTCGAGCAGGTTCGGGT
Organism: Dyella sp.; assembly: GCF_051962475.1. GTDB lineage: Bacteria > Pseudomonadota > Gammaproteobacteria > Xanthomonadales > Rhodanobacteraceae > Dyella_A. The sequence goes on along the minus strand of NZ_JBQCCF010000022.1, from coordinate 13,985 downwards.
TGAGCATCATGGCCGTCTCGAACTGCCGCTCGGCCTGCTTGAAGCGCTTACTGACGTACAGCGCCAGGCCGCGCGAGGCGTGCGCTTCGGCCGAATCCGGATCCATCTGCAGGGCGCGCTCGCTGGCGTCCATGGCATGGGCGACATGCTCGGGGTTCGCGTCCAGGAAGCGGTGCCGCATGACGTACGCATCCGACAGTCCGGCCCAGGCCGCGGCGTACTTGGGATCACGCGCGATGGCGTGCTTGTACATCTCGATGGCGCGCAGCGAATCGCGCCGATTCCACGCGTAGAAATACCTGCGCCCGCGCAGGTAGTCGTCGTAGGCCTGCACGTTGGCGGTAGCGACGTACTGGATCGCGCGACGCTCCTTCGGCGACAGGGTCACCTTCAGCGCATCGACGATGCTCTGGGCGATGTCGTCCTGGATGGCGAAGACGTCGCGCAGTTCGCGGTCGTACGTTTCGGCCCACAGGTTCGAGTCGGAGGCCACGTCGATCAACTGCGCGGTGATGCGCACGCGGTTGCCGGCGCGGCGCACGCTGCCTTCGAGCACCGTGCCGACATCCAGTTTGGCCGCAAGCGTCTGCAGGTCCACCTCCTTACCCTTGAAAAAGAACGACGAGGTCCGTGACGACACCTTCAGTTGCGGCAGCTTGGTCAGCAGGCTGAGGATCTCTTCGGCGATGCCGTCGCTGAAGTACTCGTTCTCGAGGTCGCCGCTCATGTTGACGAAGGGCAGCACGGCGATGCTGCGGCGGTCGTGATCGTGATCCGAGCTGCGGCGATCGATGTCGCGGCCTGGGCTGTCGGCTGAGCGCGGCAGGTCGGCCTCCGATGTTGCGACCTTGCCTGGATCCTTGGCCGTGACGCTGGCGATCAGGCGATAGCCCACGCCGTGCACCGTCTGGATGTAGCGCGGCTCCGCCGCCTCGTCGCCGAGCTTCTGGCGCAGTTGGGAGATCACCCGGCTCAGCGAGGCCGGCGTGACGTACTTGTGCCCCCACACGCGTTCGAGCAGGTCGTCGTGCTGGATCAGTTCGCCCGGATGGGTCACGAACTGCAGCAGCACGGAGTAGGCCTTGGGCTCCAGCTCCAGTTCGCGGCCATCGCGCGACACGCGGTGTGCCGTCGGTTCGACGCGGATGTCGCCGAACGCGTAGTCCACCCTCGCCGGGTTCGATTCAGTGGCCACGCCGAGCGAATATCACAGGGTCTGGTAGGGGTCAATTGAGCTTGTGGGGGATGTCTGGGAGCGCGTCCCGGCGCGCGTTAGCTTCCGATGAAGAGGACGTTTCCGATTCCCGCTTAGCGGGCGGCCGGCGGGCGCAATGGAGCCGCTCGGCGGAAATCCTCAGGAATTCCGAAAGGATTCCTCCGAACTTCCTCAAGCATGAGACGGGGAGCCGGCACAGACTGATTCCACGGACACTGGCGTCCGTCTGGAGGCTCCCCATGAAACATCTGATTCATGCCTCAATTGCACTCGGTCTTCTCTGCGCCGGCGGTGTCAGCGCGGCCCAGGACCAGACGCAGGCCACCACGATGCGCGACATCACGGTCCAGGCCGTGCCCTCCTACGAAACCTACGTGGCCGACTTGCCCACGGGCTACGCCTTGCATGCCCTGGTCGGCAACACCCACCGGCAATACCTGCAAGCCCAGCGCGACGCCGAGCAATCCGATGCCCTGCGTCGAGGCGGATTCGCCGTGCCCGCGCATGTCTCCGTGGCTATCGACAATTTCTCCGGCCCCGGCGCCGCGCGGCAGATCTGGCTGATCGACGGCTCGCGCGAAACGGTCGCCATCGTCAACGTGTACTGCAAGCGGGTGATGCCGTCGGGCGGCCCGCGGTGCCAGCTGGCCCCGTTGCCGATGTCCGGTAGCAGCAACGGCGAAAGTCAGGCGTCGATCAACGGCGCGTATCTTCAGGTCGCGCAGGTGGCGTTGCCCGAGTAGGCGGGACCGGGCGAGCGGCGAGGTGGGTCGAGCCCGCCAGGCTTCGACAGAGGCTGGCGCGGGCTCGATGTCCTGATTGCGGGGCTGGCTCCAGTCGATCGGTCGACCTGATCGATGCGAACAGCGAGGTGTCCGGCGGGCGGCAGTGAACCGCCGCCTTTAATCGGGAAACCTCACCACCGCATTTTCAGCGGGCCATTCATCGTGACGCTGCTCGCTTTCCCCAGCCGCTCGTTGGGCCCACGGCGCGTTGCCCAGTGCGGCAATGTCGTCGTACCGGCCCAGCAGGTCGAATGCGGCGAGCGTGAACGGGCGCCCCTCGGCGCCGACGCGGGAGGGCTCGTCGGCCACGTGAAAATGCAGGTGTGGCCCGGTGGAGGCGCCGGTAAACCCCAGCTGGGCGAGCACCTCGCCGCGGTGCACCCGGTCGCCGACGTGCACCGCGGTGCTGCCGGGGCGCAGGTGTTCGTAGAAGGCGTAGCGACCATCGGCCAACCGGATCGTCACGAAGTTGCCCGCGTCGTCGGCCAGCACGTGCCTGGGGTTCGTCGACACGCGGGGCGACTCGGCCATGTCGTCACGCACCGTCACCACGGTGGCGTCGGCCACGGCCAGCACGTCCGCGCCGTAGCCGAGCCAGTCGCTCGGTGTGTCGGGGTGCTGGCGCGCGGTATGCCCGGCACCGTCCACGCGCACGCAGTCGATGGCGAAGCGCCCCGGGATGCGCGCCTGGCCGTCGACCGCGTTGAACACCCGGCGATGCCCACGTGCCCAACTGGCCGCGTGGACCGCCACCCACGGCCCCCCACGCAGCGGCGGACCCAGCGGCGTCCCGGCCGCGTAGGAGACCGCAGTGCGTGCACCGCGCACCACGTCCAACGGTGCGCCGGGTGGCGGCGCGAAGGTCACCACGTGCTCGATCACGTGCGGTCGATGCGCATTCGCCGGCCACTCCAGGTAGATCACCGCGCGGCTTCCCGGCTGGATCGCAACGTCGCCCGAGGTCGCAGGTGGGCCGATGCGCGCGAGTCGGCGGGTCAGCGCCTCGCCGTCAAAGTGCGCCAGCACCTGACCGCCGCGTGCGTCCACCACCGCCACGTCGATCAGCCGCAGCGGCGAGTCGGTGAAGTTGGTCAGGTGCAACTCCTCGAACACCTGCGTGCCGGCATCGGTGTTGGCGGCGTGCGGTTCGTCCAGTACGCGCAGATCGAACGAGGGTTGCAGCGATGGCGCCGACGCCGCACGCGCCATGGCTGCCGCGGCGAGCGCGCAGGCAACCAGCAGGTTCATCGTCGTCTTCATGGGAAGCCGCTCCGCATCGGGCCGCCGAAGCTAAGGCAGTCGCTGCACGGATCCAATCGACGGGTGACCACCGGCACCGGGCGCGGGATGAGCGGAGCGGCGGTGCGGATGGCGAAGGTCAAGTCGGGGCCGCTCAACGTGCCCGCTGAGGTGATGGCCGCCGCTTCGCCGCGGCAAAAAGCCGTCCCATGCAAACGCCATCTTCACCTGAAATATGCATCTTTCGTACCCCTCTCTTAAATGTGCGCGCGCAATGGATGCAAACTGTTTGAGCCGTCCGGTTCTGGATTCGATCACCGACCTCGGCATCTTCGCGGTCGACCCCGACGGCAAGATCGTCTTCTGGAACAAAGGGGCCCAGCTCGCCTTGGGTTACACCGCGGAGGAGATCGTCGGCCAGCACGAGTCGGTGCTTTTCCCCTACGACACGCCGGGTGTCGTTATCGCCAAGGCGCGTGACGAGCGCGAGGAAAAGGGCGGCTTTCACCGGGTGGACAACCGGCTCCTGCGCAAGGACGGCACCTCGCTCACAGCCGCGGTCAGCAGCCAGCCGATGCACGATGCAAGCGGCGCCCAGCTCGGCCACTGCAACGTGATCATCCCCAAGGCCGGCGCGGGCGCGTCCGACCAGCGCTTCGCCGACGAGCAGTTCCGGATACTGGTGCAGGGCGTGGTCGACTACGCGATCTACATGCTCGACCCCGAGGGCTGCGTGCACACGTGGAATTCGGGAGCGGAGCGGATCAAGGGCTACACCGCCGACGAGATCATCGGGCACCACTTTTCGGCGTTCTACACCGAGCCGGACCGCGTCGCTGGCGAGCCGGCACGCGGGCTCGCGCACGCGCGCAAGCACGGGCGCTTCGAGAACAAAGCCTGGCGCGTGCGCAAGGACGGCTCGCTGTTCTGGGCGCACGTGGTGATCGACCGGATCGACGACGACGAAGGACGCCTGATCGGCTTTGCCAAGATCACCCGCGACGCCACCGAGGTGCTGCGCGCCGAGGAGGCGCTGGAGGAAATGCGCTCGGCGCTGCACCAGGCGCAGAAGATGGAAGCCATCGGCCAGCTGACCGGCGGTATTGCACACGACTTCAACAACATCCTGCAGGTGATCACCGGCAACCTGCAGCTGCTGCTGCAGGAGGTGGGGCAGAACGAGCTCGCCAGGAAGCGCGTGCGTAACGCGATGGCCGGGGTGGAGCGTGGCTCGACCCTGGCGTCGCAGCTGCTGGCTTTTGGCCGGCGTCAGCCCCTCGAACCGCGGGTGATCAACCCGGCCCGGCTGATTCGCGGCATGGACGAGTTGCTGCGACGTACGCTCGGCGAAGGCGTGGAGATCGAGACGATCATCGGTGGTGGGCTCTGGAACACTTCCATCGACCCGACCAACCTGGAAAGCGCGATCCTCAACTTGGCGATCAACGCCCGCGACGCGATGGAGGGTCGCGGCAAGCTCACCATCGAGGCCGGCAACGCTTATCTCGACGATCGCTATGTACGCGCCCACCACGAAGTGAAGCCGGGGCAGTACGTGCTCATCGCCGTTACCGACAACGGCTGCGGCATTGACGCCGACGCGCTGGAGAAGGTGTTCGAGCCATTCTTCTCGACCAAGCCGGAGGGCAGCGGCACCGGCCTGGGCCTCTCGATGGTGTACGGCTTCGTCAAGCAGTCCGGTGGCCACATCAAGATCTACAGCGAGCCTGGCCACGGCACCACGGTGAAGCTCTATCTGCCGCGCAGCACCGAGGCGGAGCGCGAGTTGCCCGCGGAACCTTCCGAGAGCAGCGAGGGTGGGCATGAGTCCATCCTGGTGGTCGAGGACGACGAGGCAGTGCGGGAGGCGGCGGTGGCGTTGCTGCGAAGCCTGGGCTACACGGTCTATCACGCGGCGAACGCTCGCGCGGCGCTCTCGGTGGTGGAGAGCGGCATCGGGCTGGACCTGCTGTTTACCGATGTGGTGATGCCCGGCGATCTGCGTAGCCCGGAACTGGCCCGGCTGGCGCGCGAACGCCTGCCACAGCTCGCGGTGTTGTTCACGTCCGGCTACACGGAGAACGCCATCGTGCACGCCGGCCGGCTGGATGAAGGAGTGCATCTGCTCAGCAAGCCGTACACGCGCGATGCGTTGGCCCGAAAGGTCCGGCAGGTGCTCAGTGAGGAGCGACCCCAGCCGGGTGCCTCCAGCCCGGCCGCTCCGCCACCGGTGAGCAGGCGGCGCCTGATGATCTGCGAAGACGACGAGCTGATCCGCTCGGTAGTGCAGGACATGCTCGAAAGTAAGGGCTACGAGGTGGTGGCCGTGGGCTCGGCGGAAGAGGCACTGCGGGCGTGGGAGGAAAGCGACCCCATCGATCTGCTCATCACCGACTTGAACCTTCCTGGGAGTTCCGGCATCGAGCTGGCCCAGAGGCTGCGCCAACGCTCGCCGGACTTGCCGGTGATCTTTGCCACGGGGCTGGCTGAAGACTGCGACATGCCGACCGACGAGCGGACCGCCATGCTGCTCAAGCCCTACGGTGCCGGCAGCCTCGTCGCTTCGATCAGCCGTCTGCTGCAGGCGGCCGAGGAGGGCGCCGTCGGTACGCCGGCTGGGTAAGTCGTGGAGCGGCGCGGGGCATGCCTCCGCCCCTCGCCGCATCCGGCTAAGGCGCCAGCTCGCGTATCCGGCCGAGATCGCGCACGAAATCCTCGAAGGCTGCCGCCCGAGTCGCCTCATTCGGCAGCCGCAAGATGTACGACGGATGCACGGTGGCGATGCCGCGCGTGCTCTCGTCCAGCGTGATCCACTGGCCGCGCTGTTCGAGCAGCCGGAAGTCGCTGCCGAACAGGCTCTGCGCCGCCATGGCCCCCAGGCAGACGATGAGGCGCGGCCGGATGCGGTCGAGTTCGGCGGCCAGCCATTGCCGGCAGGCTGCCTGCTCCTGCGCGTTGGCGCGGGCGTGCAGGCGGCGCTTGCCACGCGGCTCGAACTTGAAGTGCTTGACGGTATTGGTGATGTACAGCGCGTCGCGATCGATGCCGAGCTGCGCCAGCGCACGATCGAACAGTTCGCCGGAGGGGCCGACGAAGGGCCGGCCTTCCAGGTCTTCCTGGTCGCCCGGCTGCTCACCGACGACGACAATGCGCGCATCGCCCGGGCCCTCGCCGAAAACGGTCTGCGTGGCCGGCTGCCACAGCGGGCAAGCGCGGCACTGCCTGGCCTGCTCGCGCAGTTGCGCGAGGCTGCCCTCCGGCAGTGGCGCCGGCGCCGGCTTCACCGGTGCGGGAATGCGCCGCTGGGGCATCGTCGGCGCCTTGTCCACCATCGCCTGCATGCGCGCCGAGGCATCCTGGATCAGGGCCGGGATCAGCGCGGCCTCCGGTAGGTTCTTCCAGTAGCGCACGGGCATTTCCTGCGTCATGGCGCGCACCTTCAACCGGGCCGGATTGAAGATGTTGGCGAAGTAGGTGCGCCACAGGTCTTCCAGCGCATCGCCGGTGGGCGCGTCGGCCTTGTCGGCGCCTGCGTCCAAACGCAGCGTCTCGCCGTCCCAGTGCGCGCTGCGCAGCGGTGTGAGGATCGACCAGCGCATGCCGGTGAAGCGCCGCACGAAGAACGGCGCCACGCGCGCCACGATGTCGTGCGAGGGTTCGAACCACGCGATGAACACCGCGCCCTCCGGCCCGGCCACCTCGCGGAAGCGCACGAAGGCCTTCATCTTGTGCATGTCGCGGCGCACTGCCTTGGCCGCCATGTGCGCCCAGGCTACGTCGTCGTCGGTGGCGATCTGCAGCAGGTTGCGCTCGCCATGGGTGAGCCGCCACAGCATGCGGTAGAGCATCGCGTGGCGGCGCGGGTCGCTGTGCGCGAGCACGATGTCGGCCAGGCTCATGAACTCGCGCGGCACCCGGCCGCCAGCCGCGGCTGGCGCATCGGCCGGAGCGGGTGCCGGGGCGGCACCGAACAGATCGGTGGCACCGCCAACCTGCCACTGCACGTGCGCTGGCGGTAGGCCAGCGGCCAGCAGCTCGCGCGCCGCCGAGCGCCAGGCGGCGAAATCCAAACCGTCCTCGAGCACCACGCTGCGCATCAGTGGCCGAACAGGTCCGCCTGCCGCGGCGTGGTCAGCTGCGCGCGCAGCGCGCCGCTTTCGCTGTCGGTGCGCGGGCGGTAGTCCAGCGTCTCGACGAACGGCGCCACCTTGCCCACCGCCACCCGCAGCTTGGCCAGATCCTGGTAGCGGATGCGTCGGTGCGCGCGCATGGCCAGCAGCTTGTCGACCGTGCGCACGCCCAGGCCCGGCACGCGCAGCAGCATCTCCCGCGGCGCGGTGTTGAGGTTCACCGGAAACTGGCTGCGATGACGCAGCGCCCAGGCCATCTTGGGGTCCACGTCCAGGTCGAGCATGCCGTTGTCCTCCGGCGGCGCGATCTCCTCCACGTTGAAGCCGTAGAAGCGCATCAACCAGTCGGCCTGGTACAGGCGGTGTTCGCGCACCAGCGGCGGCGGCCGCAGCGGCAGCGCCTTGGAGGCATCGGGAATCGGGCTGAAGGCGGAGTAGTAGACCCGCTTGAGCCGGTAGTTGGCGTACAGGTTGGTGCTGGAGGTGAGCACGTCGCGATCGGTGGAGGCATCGGCGCCCACGATCATCTGCGTGCTCTGCCCGGCGGGAGCGAAGCGCGGCGCCTTTTTCTCCGCCTTGGACTCATCGATGCCCAGGCGCAGGCGCCCCATGGCTTGGCGGATGTCGCGCAGGTTCTTTTCCGGCGCCAGCGACTTGAGCCCGCCTTCGGTGGGCATCTCCACATTGATGCTCAGGCGGTCGGCCCAGCGCGCGGCCGCACCCAGCAGCTCTGGCGAGGCGTCGGGAATGGTCTTGAGGTGGATGTAGCCGCCGAACTTGTGCTCCTGGCGCAGGCTGCGCGCCACCCGCACCAGCATTTCCATGGTGTAGTCGGACGACTGGATGATGCCCGAGGACAGGAACAGCCCTTCGATGTAGTTGCGCCGGTAGAAGTCCAGCGTGAGCTGCACCACTTCCTCCACCGTGAAGCGCGCCCGCTGCACGTTGGAGCTGCGCCGGTTGATGCAGTAGGCGCAGTCGAAGATGCAGAAGTTGGTCAGCAGGATCTTCAGCAGCGAGATGCAGCGGCCATCCGGTGCGTAGGCATGGCAGATGCCCATGCCCTCGTTGGAGCCGATACCGCCCGTGCCGCGCGAGTCACGCCGGTTGCCACCACTGGACGAACACGAGGCGTCGTACTTGGCGGCATCGGCGAGGATGGCGAGTTTGGCGGACAGTTCCATGCCAGACGGATGATCATGCAATCGGGTCCGCGCAGCGTGAACGGGTTCAGCCTCTTATCCTGCGACGCCAGGTACGGACTGCGTTGCGACCGTCGCGGCGAAGTGTCGCGGGGGGCGTGCCGCGGCCGGCGGCTAGCGCTGATCGAGCTCGTGATGGATAAGCACCACGCACTGTGAGGCAAACAGCATCGTCGAACCCAGCGTGATCTTCTTTGCGCCCAGGCGCTCGAGGCTGTGGAAGGTCTTCTTCGGCATCGGGATGTGATCTGTGAGCAGGAAGCAGGGGTTGCCGGCGAAAGCCTGCTCGCGGATCGGCGCGCCCTTGCGGTCCATCACGAACAGCGGGTGGTCCTGCGCCAGCTCCTGCATCAGGCGCTCGAAGCTCACCGTGCGCACGGTGAGGCCCGGGGCGACGGAGCGCATTTCCTCCTTGCCCATGCCTACGGAGGCATCCAGTGCGCGTGCCACGGCAGCCAACAGCGTGCGTTCGTCGAAGCCGCCGAGGTCGGTGATCTGGTTGGAATCGACGCGAATGGTGCGGGAGTAGTCCTGCGTGCTTTCGAGCACCAGGTACACCACCACGTTCGCGCGGTGCGACTGCGCCACGAAGAGGGCGTTCATCAGCGTATGCGCGAGGATCTCGGTGTGCGCCTCCTTGCCCACGCCGGCCAGCAGTTTCTGGCTGTCGGTGGGCGCGGCGCGCGCGCGGAGGACGAAGGTTCGCATGGGGTTCCGGTCGGTTCGTGGCGTGGGCGAGGGAGTGTCGATTGTCCCCGAACCGGGGGATCGGAAGACAGCGAACGCATGGGCGCGCCTCGCTTGCTGAATCAGCGTTCCAGTCGATAGAGCTCGAAGCCGTTGTCGTCGACGTCCAAAATCATCAGCAGTGTGTGCGGGCCGATGCGCAGCAGGCGGCCGACGGAATTCACCGGGCCTTCCGGTCCAGCCGGCTTGCCCAGCGGGCGATTGCCAGCGCCGTAGGGGCGGGTGGGATCGTCGTTGACGGTAAAGGCACCCAGAAACGCGAGCGCCCGGTCATCCCCCGCCATCGGCAGCAGCGTGCCGCTCCGGCGCTGCGAACCGCGCGTCTTGCTGAAGTGGAAGCCGCATGCGTTGCGATCGATGCGTCCGGCGAAATACGGGTAAGCGTAAGCGCCGGTACGTCCGGCCTGGATCGACCTCACGCGCCACGCGCCCTGGATATCCCCGAGCGGCAGCGGATGCAGCGCGCGTTGCAGCAGATGTCGCGCCTCGTCCAGCGCGGCCGTTTCGTCGGCCAGGTAGTCGGGACTGGCGCTGCGCGGGCGGGCCGGAAGCTGATCGAGCACCTGCTGGACCGGCGTCGTCAGGGCAGGGCGGTCCGCTGGCAAAACGATGGACCGCCAGTTCTCACACGCAGCGGCTGACGCGATGGCCGGCAGGAAAAGCCACGCGACAACAAGCATCGACGAACGTTTGAACATGGGATTTCGCCCTCCTGGCGAGCTGGCGGGTCGGAGTCTGACCCGCCGCGAAAGTCTACGCGAAGCGGCGCATGGGACTCATGCGCGAAGGGGCGCGCAGCGAGGTGCCGCACGTTTCCCGCAACGCTGGCGCTCAATACGGATGCTGCCGATAGAACAGCGCCAACTGGCGGTAGACCTCCGGCAGATGCTCGCGCAGCGCGGCTGGTGCCTCGAAGAACTGCTCGCTGACCACGGCAAAGAACTCGGCCGGATTCTCCAGGCCGTAGGGATCGATCGGGATCGGCACGCCCTGGTGATGCTCGCGGCGCAGCCGCTCCCAGGCGCCGGAGAGCACGCGTGTCCACACGCGCTGATCCATGCGCCGGTGCAGCGGCGGAAAGCCGTTGGCGGCGCCGTTTTGCAGGTCGAGCTTGTGGGCCATCTCGTGGATCACCACGTTGTGGCCCGGCCGCTGGCCGGCGGCAAGCACGTCGTTCCACGACAGGATCACCGGACCGCGGCCCCATGCCTCGCCAGCCATCGCGTCGCTGCTCTCATGCACTACGCCGGCCTCGTCGGTGCGCGTGCGTCGCGGCACGAACGCGTCCGGATACACGATCACGCTGTGCCAGCCGTCGAACCAGTCCATGCCCAATTTCAGGATAGGGACGCAGGCGTGTGTGGCCAGCAGCACGCAGTCGCCATCATCCAGCGTCAGCCCTTGCACCGGCTCGATCGATTTCTCGCGCAGGAACAGCGTAGCCAGCACGCGCAGCGCCGCCTGATCGGACGCGCCCAGCCGCCGTGCCGGCGCACATCGCGCCAATGCGGCTCGCCAAAGGGGTTCGGGGATGGGATGCTTGGCGACGATGCGGCTGATGCGCCAGTTTCTGAGCTTTTGGAACATGGCCCCACGCGGGATAAGTCTTGGCGCTCCCAGCATCTGGGCCAAGGTGCGCATTCTCAAGCACATATACCCATTCCCTGCACGAGCGGACAGACATCCACTGGCTCGGAGGCGGTGCGACGCGATTATTGCCTGCTCGGTGCGAGCCGTGGCGGAGTCGGCGTCAGGGAAGCGCGGAAAACCCGATCACCACGTCGTTCAGCGGCATCTCCGCCTGTCGATGCTGGATCGGCTGGGGTGTCCATGGCGTGCCCTGTCCAAACAGCTGCGCCTCAGTCTCCGGGCCGAGTAGGTCGAATCGGTCGAACCGGAACGGCAGGCCTTCGGAGCCCTCGAAGCGGGCCGCGTTGGAAAGCTGGAAGTGCAGATGTGGTGCGCTGGAGCTGCCGGACTGGCCAAGGCGCGCCAGCAGTTGTCCACGGCGAACATGATCGCCGACATGCACCTTCACGCTGCCGCGTTGCAGGTGTGCGTAGCTGGCAAATACACCGGGCTGAATCTCCAGTACCACGTAGTTGCCGAACAGGCCACGGGCTGTGAGGGAGGTCGGCTCCGCTTGCGGACTGAGCGGTGGATGTTCCGTCTCGCCATCGCGCGCATCGCGCACGACGCCATCGGCTACCGCAAGCACGTCCGCGCCGTAGCCGATCCAGTCGGCATGCCGGGACTTGCCGATTTCCTTCACGTCGGCACGCACGACATGCCCACGCGGATCGATTCCCACCAGATCGAGTGCATAGCGCTGCGGAATGGTGACCTGCCCGTTGACGGCCACCAGACTCCCCCAGTGATGTGAATGCGGGTTGCCAGGTCCCTCGTGCGCCAGCCACCACCCGCCACGTAGCGGCGGTCCGATGAGCACGGGTGCCGCGGTGCCCAGTAGCAGCGGTACGCCGTCGAGCAATTCGGTCTTGTGCGTGCTGGTGGTGAAGCTCATCCGATGGTGCAGGGTGCGCGGTATCGGACTTTTGGCGGCCAGGCTCAGCCAGACGTAGATCACGACGCGCTTGCCAGCGTCGATGAGCACCGGCGCATGTTCGGCCGGAGCGGGTCGGGTCATCCGGGCCAGATCGTCGGCGCCGAAGCGGACGATCGGGGCGCGGCCATCGTCCGCATACACATCGAGTTCCTGGAGTTTCAATGGGCCGGTGTCGCCGTATATGTTGGTGACATGCAGTTCGTAGGCAAGATGGATCCGTTGATCGGTGCCTGTCACCGGCGCCGGGGCAAATGGCACACGAGCCTCCACCGGCGCAAGCGCCTGTTGTGCCACCGCCAGCGAGGCCAGGCAGCACAGCGGCAAGAGAAGCCAGCGTGCGAAACGTCCCTTGATCGACACAGGTTCTTCCCCGGGTTCAGGCCAGCCGGCATGGTAGATGGCAATGTGGGGCGACGGACAGGATCCCCAACGAAGGGGGGCGGACGATGACAACGTGCAGCCGAGCGCTGGAGAGCTTGCTGGCGGTTGCGCCAGTGGCTTGAGCGGCGGCGCGTTCGGCCGATAACAACGATATCTCGTGTTGCCGATAGAAGCTTTGTCATCGGGAACACGCCACGCCCTTTTCCAGCGAATCTCACAGGCACTTCCCAATGCAGGCCGCAGACACCGACGATCGCTACGTTCGTATCGCAGTCATGGTGCTGTTGTCGTTGACGATGTTCGCGGGCGCGTGTGCGACGGCGATCCACTGGCTGTCGCCCGTGCATCGCACGATGGACCTGATCGTTCCGCCTACGGCGACCGCGCTTTTCGGCGGGCTCATCGTGGCGCTGATTCGTCGGCCTCGCTGGGTGTCTGGCATTGCACGCGTCGCGCTGGTGCTGGCGGCGCTGGCCCTGGCCGCTCCGGCGTGGCTCTATACCTTGCAGGCAACGCTCACGCCAGGCGCGACGCTGATCGATCTGCTGCCGCCGGTGTCGTCGCTGTTCGTGGTGTTCCTGGTGATGGTGATGGTTTTCATCCCCGGAAGGCAGGCGTTTGTCATGGCGGCGCTGTGCTGGCTGCTGATCGCTCTGCCGGTGCTCGTCTACCTGCCTCTTCATCCGGCGGAGTTGTGGGCGCCGCGTGGTCGCGATCTGCTGATGGCTTACGGGCCGGTGAGCATCCTCGTGGTCGTGCTGCTGCCGGTACAGCGCGGGCTGGCCGGCAAGATCCAGCGGCTCGCGTCGGAGCGCCAGCTGATGGAAGTGCTGCTGCATCGTGATCCACTGACCGGCGTGCAGAGCCGCCTGCTCGGCGAGCGCATGCTGCGCGAGGCGCTGGCGACGGGCACGCCGGCCGGCGTGATCATGCTCGATCTGGATTCCTTCAAGGCGATCAACGACACCTACGGCCATCCCGTAGGCGATCAGGTGCTGCAGGCCGTGGCGAGCGGGTGCAAGGGGCTGCTGCGCGAAAACGAATGCATCTCGCGCTGGGGCGGCGAGGAGTTCCTGGTGATCGTGCCGGATGTCGACGCGTCCGGCTTGCAGCGCGTGGCCGAGCGCCTGCAGACGGCGATCGCCGGCACGCGGGTGGCCCCGGTGCGACAGGTGACTGCTTCGTTCGGCACTACGATGATCCGCCCCGGCGACACCTTGGACACCGTGTTGCAGCGGGCTGACCAGGCACTCTATCGGGCGAAGGAGCACGGCGGCAATCGCGTCGAGGCGGCGCCGTTGACGGGGCCTGGGCGAGCGCTGTTTCCTAGGTGACAACGTCATGAGGCGCGTGGGATGCGGCGTCGCTCGGTGCCTTTGCTATCTCGCGGAGTTTGTTCGGGCGGGATGGATAAAGAGCCAGAGCGCCCCCTCACCCCAGCCCTCTCCCCTGAACGGTGAAGCTGTTCAGGGGAGAGGGAGCGGAGCGCGGTGCCCTTAGTCCATCACGAAGCGCCACAATTTTGCCCTCTCCCCTGAGCTTGCTCGGGGGAGAGGGTTGGGTGAGGGGGCGGGCTGTTGATCTTCGTGGTCGAGGTGGCCGCATCTACAAAGCCGAAGCCCCCTCACCTCAGCCCTCTCCCCCGAACGGTGAAGCTGTTCAAGGGAGAGAGAGCAGAGCGCGGTGCTCTTAGTCCATCACGAAGCGCCACAATTTGGC
>NZ_JBQCCF010000021.1:0-27458 GCF_051962475.1 Dyella sp. | reverse complement strand
TATACCCCCTATCGGGTGATTTAATAAATTTTTCCAACCCACAAAACCCCCAACTTCCTGCCCCGGGGCCGGGGCTCCTACAGGGCAGGGGCGGGCGGGACGTTTTCGCGGTGCTTACGGGGAGGCGCTTATAGTGCGGCGGTCTTTCCAAGGAGTGTGGCCATGAGCGGCTTTCGCATCGAGCACGACAGCATGGGCGAGTTGAAGGTGCCGGCTGAGGCGCTGTATGGCGCACAAACGCAGCGGGCGATCGACAACTTTCCGATTTCCGGGCTGCGGTTGCCGCGCGGTTTCATTCGCGCGCTGGGGTTGATCAAGGCGGCGGCGGCTGAGGCGAATCTCGCGCTGGGGCATTTGAAGAAGGGTCAGGCGGCGGCGATCCGCAAAGCCGCGCTGGCGGTGGCGGATGGCCAGTTCGACAACGATTTTCCGATCGACGTGTTCCAGACCGGCTCGGGCACCAGCACCAACATGAATGCCAACGAGGTGATCGCGCATCTGGCCGCCAAGGCCGGCAGCAAGGTGCACCCCAACGACCACGTGAACTACGGGCAGAGCTCCAACGACGTGATCCCCACCGCGATCCACGTCAGCGCCACGCTGATGACGGTGGAAGAACTGCTGCCGGCGCTGAAGTACCTGAAGAAGACCATTGAGCGCCGCGCCCGCGAACTGAAGAACGTCGCCAAGACCGGTCGCACCCATCTGATGGACGCCATGCCGATCACCTTCGGCCAGGAGCTCTCCGGCTGGGCGGCGCAGATCGGCGCGGCGATCGAGCGCGTTGAAGATGCGTTGAAGCGCATGCGCCGCCTGCCGCAGGGCGGCACGGCGGTGGGCACCGGCATCAACGCCGATCCGAAGTTCGGCGCGGCAGTGGCGAAGGAGTTGAAGAAGCTCAGTGGCGTGAAGTTCGAATCGGCTGCCAACTACTTCGAGGGCATGGCCGCGCAGGATGCGGCGGTGGAGCTGTCCGGTGCGCTGAAGACGCTGGCGGTGGCGCTGATGAAGATCGCCAACGATCTGCGCTGGATGAATTCAGGTCCTTTGGCTGGTCTGGGCGAGATTGAGCTGCCGGCCCTGCAGCCGGGCTCGTCGATCATGCCGGGTAAGGTCAATCCGGTGATCCCGGAGGCGACCGCGATGGTGGCCGCGCAGGTCATCGGCAACGACGCCACCATTACCATCGCGGGGCAGTCGGGCAACTTCCAGCTCAACGTGATGCTGCCGGTGATCGCGTACAACTTGCTGCAGTCGATCGGTCTGCTGGCCAACGTGTCGCGCCTGCTGGCGGACAAGGCGATCCTCGGCTTCAAGGTCAACACGAAGCGCGTCAACGAGGCACTGGCCATGAACCCGATCCTGGTCACTGCGCTGAACCCGGTGATCGGCTACGAGAAGGGCGCGGCCACGGCGAAGAAGGCGTACAAGCAGCAGCGGCCGATCATGGACGTGGCGCTGGAAACCACCGGGCTGTCAAAAGACGAGCTGAAGAAGCTGCTCGATCCGCTGACGCTCACCAAGGGCGGCGTCCACGGGGGCGGTGGCGGCGGCTGAGTACGGCAGCAGCCGAAGCCAGGGGTCCAAAAATGAGAACGCCCGGTGCAAAGTTGCACCGGGCGTTTCCTCATGAACCGGGTGGATGCGGCGGTACCCGTTCTCCAAGTCCGTCAGTCGTCTTTGTCGTCCTTGCCGCAGTCATCCACATCCTTCTGCGTCATGGTTGCGTAGGGGCGGAACTGCGGCATGGCTGCAGCGAGCTTCTGTTGTGAGCTGAGCATGTCCGGCAGGCGCAGGCAGAGCTTGGCGGCGGCGGCCTTGATCTGCTCGGTCTGCGGCTTGATCCGCTCCTCGATCTCTTTGTCGCTCTTGCCGGTGAGCGCGCCCCAGATCGCTTCCTTGGCGGCCTGCGTCCCCAGGTTGGCTCCGTGCTCGCCGATCTCCATGCCGGCTTCGGCGATACCGATGATCTGCTGACGGTAATCCACCAGCATCGTGTGCTGCTCCGGCGTGGCCGGCACGGTCTTGCCGGCGATCACCAGGTCGCCCTGTGGAGTGATTACGGCCTTGGGCAGGTCGCTGCGGTCATCCTTGTCGTCGTGATGGCCGTGGCCGACATGGATCTTGTTGATGTCGATGTCCTTGGTGGCCAGTTCCTGCTTGGCCTGCTCGATGCCCTTGTGGATCTCCGCGGCAATCATCGATGGGGAGGTTTGGTCCTGGGCTTGCTTGATGGCCTGGGCCGCGTTGTCGGCGCTGCTCGAGTCGGTCTGGCTGCACGCGGCCAGCGGCAGCAGTAACGCCAGCGCCAGGACACTGGTGGTGATCACTCGGCTGGTGATGGCGGTGTTCTTCATCGGCTTCCTTCCTGCTTGGGATGGTTGTGGGCTGCACCGCTGCCCGGTAGCTGGGCGCAGCATTAGCCCGGATGTGGCTGTGGACCGGTCACTCGTTGCTGTTGCCTTTGCGGCACTCGCTCACGCTGTCGGCAGTGATCAGCTGGCCATAGGGCTTGAAGGCGTCCAGCTGGGTGGCGAGCTGATCCTGGGCGCTGCGGATCTGCTCCAGGTCGTCGCAGATCTTCAGCGCGGCCTGTTTCACCTTGGCGGTCTGCGTGTTCACCTTTTCTTCGGCTGATTTGTCCTCATCGCCGGCCAGGTTGGATACCGCACCCTTGATGGCCTCACCAGCAATCGCCGCGCCGGCCTTGCCCGTTTCCACACCGTGCTCGCGCACGGCCTCGGCGCCGGCGTAGTACTGCAGGAACAAAGCGCGCTGCACGGGTGTGATCTGCACCGGCTTGCCGTCCACCGCGAAATCGCCCGAGGCGCCGATGGTGGCCGAGGCGCCGTGTTCGGGATGGAGCACGATCTGGCTGCCTTCGACGCGGATGGCGCCGTTCTCGATGCTGGTGTTGCTGCCGTTGATCAGGGTGAGGTGATCGTCGCTACCGCTGCAGCCTGCGAGCAGGGCGGTGGCGAGCAGGGCGGGGAAAAGGTGCATGCGCATGGGAGGCTCCGTGAGATCCATCGTCGGGAAAGGAGGACGGCGGCCGTGCGGCCGCCGTTGTGCAGAGAGTTCAGCTGTCGTCGCGCCAGCGGCGGAACCAGATGGCGCCGGCGATCAGGCCGATGCCCACGGCCACGCCGATCCACAGGTTGGCGGTGGTCATTGCCGCCCAGCTCTGGCCGAGGTTCATCACATCCAGGCTGTTGCCGTCGTTGATCACCAAGGCATGGCCACTGCCGGTGTTGGCGGTGAAGCTGCCGCCGGGGAACACGCTGAACAGGCCGCGCAGCACGATTTCCTTCCAGAACCAGGTAGAGGGCAGGTTGAACAGGCCCATGATGCCGAACCAGGTGATCAGCAGGCCGGTGGCGACCGGCAGGGCGACTGCCCACAGGAACGGCTTGCTGCGCGCCCAGGCCGAGCAGAGCAGGAGCCAGCCGGCCGAAGGCAGCGCCCAAAGCACGTACACCGGGATGTAGCCGAGCAGGTTGCCCATGACGCGGAACGGATGGGCCTGCATCAGCAACTGCCACACGTTGACGCCGTGGAAGGACAGGGTGATCGCCACCATCAGCAACTGCGCCATGCCGGCCACCAGGCCCACTACCACGGCGATCGCCGGAGCCAGCACGGTGGCGCTGAGCACCTTGGACAGCACCGTGCCGGTGTCGGAGATCGGCAGCGACTTCCAGAACAGGATGCTGCGGTCACGACGGTCGTCGTACAGCGCACCCAGGCAGTAGAAGAACACCACGAAGCCGAGTACCACGGTGATCAGCGCCATCGAGGAGTACATGGCCACGTCGAGCACCATGCCGACCTTGCTCATGTCGCCGGCATCCATGCGCGACATGACGTTGCTCAGCTCGCCGCTGGCGCCAAAGTGGATGCCGTGGCGGGCGCCGAGCACTTCGGCGGTGATGATGCCCATCAGGTTGAGCAGCAGGAAGACGCCACCGGTGATTACCGGTGCCCACAGGAAGCCACCGCGGTTCTCCCAGAACTCGCGTTTCACCAGCCAGTACATATTCGTCAGGGACGAGCTTTTCGGGGCCAGGGTTTTCATGCGTAGGTTCCCTTCATGGTGGCGACGAACAGGTCGCTGACCGAGGGGCGGCGGGTTTCGCCCAGTGCCTCCAGCCGTGCGCGTTCGACGCCGTCGAACAGAAAGATGCTCTTGCCGAACACGGTGCGCTCGTCGATCGGGCGTAGGGCCCGTGCCGCGTCGGCGCGGTCGGCACCGACCATGAGCTCGATGAAGCGCTCGCCCATGGCATCCATCTCGGTGTTGAGAACGATCTTGCCGTCGCGGATGAACATCAGGTCGGTGAGGATGTGCTCGATCTCTTCCACCTGGTGGGTGGTGACGATGATCGTCTTGTCCTCGTCGAAATAGTCTTCCAGCAGGTTCTGGTAGAACTGCTTGCGGTAGAGGATGTCCAGGCCCAGCGTGGGCTCGTCGAGCACCAGCAGGCGGGCGTCGATCGCCATCACCAGCGCCAGGTGCAGCTGCACGATCATGCCCTTGGACATCTGCTTGACCCGCTGGTCGGGGGTCAGCTTGGTGCGCTTGAGCAGGGCTTCGCACTTGGCGCGGTCGAAGCGCGGGTGGATGTGGGCAACGAACTCCACCGCATCGCGCACCTTCAGCCAGCGCGGTAGCACGGCCACGTCGGCGATGAAGCACACCTGCTCCATCAGCTTGTTGCGGTCGGTGCGCGGGTCCATACCCATCACGCTGAGCTGGCCGTCGAACGGGGTCAGGCCCAGGATCGCCTTCAGCGCCGTGGTCTTGCCGGCGCCGTTGGGGCCGATCAGGCCGACGATGCGGCCGGAGGGAATGGTGAAACTCACGTTGTCCAGCGCGGCGGTGTTCTTGTAGCGCTTGCTCAGGCGGCTGGCGGTGACTACGGCGTTCATACGTTCTTCTCCGTGCCGTCGCCGGCTTCGCGCAGCAGGGTCTTCAGGTCCAGGCCCAGGCGCTGCAGCCGGGCGAACAAGGTGGGCCATTCCTCGCGCAGAAAGCGCTCGCGCTCGGACTTCAGTAGTGCCTCACGCGCTCCATCGTTGACGAACATCCCCAATCCCCTCCGTTTCTCAACCAGTTGATCGTCGACCAGCTCCTGATAGGCCTTGGAGACGGTCAGCGGATTGATCTGGAAATCCGCTGCCACCTGGCGTACCGACGGCAGCGGGTCGCCTTCGTTCAAGGCGCCGTCCAGGATCATCGCCACCACGCGTTCACGCAGCTGGCGATAGATCGGGACGCTGTCGTTCCAGGTAATGGTCATGAAGTTATTCCTTGCTGATGCGGCCGAGCTTGTTGGCAAACGAATAGTAGGGCATGGCCATTTGCGACCCGACCAGCGGGATGTCGGCTTCGGCGCGGCCACCCAGGCCGCCCGGGGCCGGCAGCGCCGGCGTGTTCGTGACGGCGGTCAGGGCGGCGGCGCGCAGTTCTTCGGCGGTCGGCGCCACGTTGACCGGGGCCAGATCGATGACGTGGATGCCGTTGATCTCGGCGACCGGCACGCGGGTGATGCCGTGATTCATGGAGGCAAGGCCGGCGGCGGTGATGAGGACGGCGGCGGACAGCGCGAGCAGGTTCGGTGCTTTCATGGCGGGTCTCCTTTAGTGACCTCGTGGACCGGTGTTGTAGTGAACTATAACACCACATTTCAGATCGTCAAGAGGCGGAGGCGAATTTCGCAACATGACTGATGGCCTATGCCCGGAAAGCGCTCTGTGGCGCCGTTCCTGGGCCGATCCGCGGCAGGTCCGGCGGAAGGCCGGGGGTGACGCCCTTGGTAAGACTTCGGTGGCGAGAGTGCGGAGAGGGCGTTCCGCTCGCGGTTCCATGCCCGGCGAACCGAGGCGGAGAGGCCGCAGCAGCCGGCCGCGTGCGGTATGGGCTGCGAGGTGTGCCTCTCGGTGCTGTTCCCGCAAGAACGGGCTTGCGGAAAGAGGTCGAAGCGGAGGCTGAGCGCCAGCGCTGATGGAACGCCCATTGGATCGTGCGGCAACGGCAAGATCGATTCCCGCTTGACAGCCACCGGCTGTTAAAAAGCGTTTCGCGGGAATGACGTCGTTTTTGCAGCTCGCGCGCCGCCCATCCACGTTATGGGAAGTCAGTGCAGGGCGGGCCTACCTTGCGCGGTGCAGGCCCGCGGGATACCAACTTATGCGTGGCAGTGGGTGACCCCGGGCAGCGCCAGGATCACCCAACGGCTTATTCGGCTGTGTACACCTGCTTGCCGCCGACCCAGGTCTGCAGCACGCGGGTCTTCCAGATGTCGGCCGGCGGGCCGGCGATGATGTCGCGGTCGATCAGGATGAAGTCGGCCCACTTGCCCGGCTCGAGCGTACCGAGTGTCTTCTCGGCGTGCTCGGCGTAGGCGGCGTCCAGGGTGAACGCGCGCAGCGCTTCGGTCATCGTCATCGCCTGCTGCGGGTACCACCCACCTGGCGGCTGGCCCTGGTGATCCTGCCGAGTCACCGCGGAGTACAGGCCGAAGAACGGGTTGGGCGATTCCACCGGGAAGTCCGAGCCACCGGCAATCACCGTGCCCTGGTCGAGGAAGGTCCGCCACGCGTAGGCGCCGGCCATGCGGTCGTGGCCGATCCGCGCCTCGGCCATGTTCATGTCCGAGGTGGCGTGGGTGGGCTGCATCGAGGCAATCAGATCCAACTGCTTGAAGCGCGGGATGTCGCTCACCGCCACGATCTGCGCGTGCTCGACGCGGTTGCGGAAGGCCTTCGCTTCCGGATGCACCTTGTAGGCGGCGGCGTAGCTGTCGAGCACCTCACGGTTGGCGGCATCGCCGATGGCGTGGATGCACACCTGGTAGCCCTTGCCGAAGGCCTTCTCGATCATCGCGGTGAGCTGCGGCTGCGGCTGAAACAGCAGGCCGCGGTTATGCGAATCGTCGGAGTAGGGCGACAGCAGCGCCGCGCCGCGGCTGCCCAGCGCGCCGTCGGCGTAGAGCTTGACCGCGCGCACGCTGAGGAAGTCGTTGCCGTAGCCGACCAGCGGTCCGCCCTGGCTGATCGTGTCGAAGTCGGTGCCGGTGTTGTGGATCATCGCGTAGATGCGCGCGGTGAGCTTGTGCTGGTCCGCGTAACGGCGATAGAGCCGATAGGTGGCGGTGTCGATACCCGGGTCGCCCACGCCGGTGAGGCCCACCTTGGCCATCTCGGCCAGTGCGGCGTCCAGCGCTGCCGTGCGCTGTGCCGACGTCGGTTCCGGCACCTTGGCGCTGACCAGATCGGTGGCGCCGTCGACGAACACGCCGGCCGGGTTGCCCTTGGCGTCGCGCTCGATGCGCCCACCCTTCGGGTCGGCGGTTTTCGCGGTGACGCCGGCGAGGCGGATCGCCGCGCTGTTGGCCCAGGCGGCGTGGCCGTCCACACGGCTCAGCCACACCGGGCGCTTGGCCACTACGGCATCCAGTTCCTTGGCCGTGGGGAAGCGGCCGAGCTTCCATATCTCCTGGTTCCAGCCACCGCCGATGATCCATGGCGCGTCGGGGTGTGCCTCGGCATACGTCTTGATTCGCGCCAGCGCCTCATCCAGCGAGCGGGTGCCGGTGAGATCGACCTGGGTGCTGTAGTAGCCCAGCTCCATCACGTGGCCGTGGGCGTCGATCAGGCCGGGCAGCAGGGTGCGGCCGCCGCCGTCGATGACGCGTGCCGCGCCGGCCCTTGGCTGTAGCGCGGCGAGCTGGCCGGTGGCTTCCACCTTGCCGTGATCGACCAGCAGCGCATCGAAGCGTTGCAGCTGGCCGTGGCTGTCCAGCGTGTAGCCGTTGACGTTCTTCACCAGCAGATCGGCAGCCATGGCCGGAGCAGCCAGCCCCAGCATCATCGGCAGCGCCAGGCGCAGCATCATCGGCTTCATTCGCGTCATCCCCATCGGCCTTTGGCGGGCCGGATGCCCGCCAAAGGCCGCATTGGAGCACAGGATGGCGCGGGCTTCCGAGCGCACCCGCGATAAGCGAGATGCGCTCGGCTGTGTCGATCAGGCGGCCTTGCGCAGCGCCAACCGGCCGATCGTGGCGTGCGCCGCCTGCAGCGCGGCCTGCTTGGCATCGTCACCCATCGCCACGCCTTCGGCGCGGATGAACTCCACGTCGGTGATGCCGATGAAGCCCAGCACCGTGCGCAGGTAGGGCTCCTGGAAATCCATCGCCGCGGCCGGGCCCTCGCTGTACTTGCCGCCGCGGCTGGAGGCGATGATCACGCGCTTGCCGCCGGCCAAGCCCTCCGGCCCGTTTGGCCCGTAGCGGAAGGTGCGCCCAGCGACCAGCACGCGATCAAGCCATGCCTTGAGCTGGCTGGTGATGGCGAAGTTGTACATCGGCGCGCCGAGCACCACGATGTCGGCGTCCAGGAACTGCTGCAGCACGGCTTCGTCGCGCAGGGCGTTGTCGCTGGCCGGGTCCGGGTTCGGCAGCCAATGCGGCAGCGGCTCGGCGGCCAGGTCACGGTAGCTCACCGAGCTGGCCACGCCGTCTCGCTGCAGTTGGCCGACGATGGCGGCGGTCAGCTGGCGGGAGATGGAGTAGGTGCCCAGCGCGCTGGTATCCAGATGCAGAACGTTCATGGCGAAATCCTCGTGCTCGTGCGGTGGCCGGCAGTCCGGCGTTGCAGAGAACGATAGATTGCGAACGATAAATGGATAAGATGGGCAAATCAGGACGTATTGTCTTTTGATGGGAACAATCATGTATCCGCTCACCGGCACCCTGCAGGACCTCAACGACCTCTACTTCTTCGCCGCCGTGGTCGAGTACAGCGGCTTCTCGGCCGCCGGTCGCGCGCTGGGCATTCCCAAGTCGCGCTTGAGCAAGCGCATCGCGCAGCTGGAAGAACGCCTGGGCGTGCGGCTGCTGCAGCGGACCACCCGGCGCTTCGTGGTGACCGAGGTAGGCGAGCGCTTCTACGGGCACTGCCGCGCCGTGCTGGAGGAGGCGCGCGCCGCGCAGGATGCAGTGGACGAGTTGCGCGCCGAACCGCGCGGCGTGGTGCGGCTGAGCTGCCCGGTATCACTGACGCAGACCATGCTCGCGCAGGTGCTGCCGGACTTCCTGCTGCAGTACCCGAAGGTGCAGGTGCGGGTGGTAGCGACCAACCGCCGCGTCGATGTGATCAGCGAAGGCTTCGATGTCGCGATCCGCGTGCGCAACAAGCTAGATACCGACGCCACGCTGGTGGTGCGGAGCTTCGGCCAGTCGCGCGTGCTGCCGGTGGCGAGCCCGAAGCTGCTGGACGAGCGCGGTCGCCCGGCTACCCCGGCGGATCTCTCCGCGCTGCCGGCCTTGTCGATGAACGAGCACGACGGTGCGCAAAGCTGGGAGCTGATCGATGCCTCCGGCGAGCGCGTGGTGGTGGACATCCAGCCGCGGCTGATCTGCGGCGATTTCGCCATGCTGCTCTCCGCCGCCCAGCGCGGTGCCGGCGTGGCGATGCTGCCGGAGTTCGTCTGCGCGCCGGCGGTGGCGCGCGGCGAGCTGGAAGTGCTTCTGCCGCAGTGGAGTGCGCCGGAGGGTGTGATGCACTTTGTCTATCCGAGCCGCCGCGGCCAGCTGCCGGGCGTGCGCGCGCTGGTCGAATTCCTGGCCGATCGGCTGCCGGCGGCGTCGCGGCAGGAGAGCGATATCTGCAGCAAGCAGAAGGCGAAGACGGCCGCCGCATGACGCGTGCTAGCATCACCGTTTGGCCATCCAGACGTATAAATCCATGCAGATAAGCAGCAAGCTTCCCAGTGTCGGCACCACCATCTTCAGCGTGATGAGCCAGCTGGCAGCCGAGCACAAGGCCGTGAACCTGGGGCAGGGTTTTCCGGATTTCGAGCCGCCGCTGGCGTTGCGCGACGCGTTGACGCGCGCTATGGCCGATGGTCGCAACCAGTACGCGCCGGGCATCGGCCTGGCCAGCCTGCGCGAGGAGATCGCCCGCAAGACACAACGGCTGTACGGCCATGCGGTCAATCCGGACACCGAGGTCACCGTGACCTCCGGCGCCACCGAGGCGATCTTCGCCGCTATCGCCGCGCTGGTGCGCCAGGGCGAGGAGGTGATCGTGTTCGATCCCGCCTACGACTGCTACGAACCGGCGATCGATCTGCAGGGCGCGCGCGCAGTGCACATTCCGCTCAGCCAGCCGGATTTCTCGATCGACTGGCAGCGCGTGCGCGATGCCATCACGCCGCGCACGCGGATGATCCTGATCAACAGCCCGCACAATCCCTCCGGTGCCGTGCTCTCGGCGGCCGACCTCGACGCGCTCGCCGAGATCGTGCGCGACACCGACATCGTGGTGCTGTCCGACGAGGTGTACGAGCACATCGTGTTCGACGGCGCTGCACATCAGAGCGTGCTGCGCCACCCGGAGCTCGCCGCGCGCAGCGTGGTGGTGTCGAGCTTCGGCAAGACCTATCACTGCACCGGCTGGAAGGTCGGCTACGCGGTGGCGCCAGCCGCGTTAAGTGCAGAATTCCGTAAGGTGCACCAGTACCTCACCTTCTGCACCTTCCATCCGGCGCAGGTGGCGTTTGCCGAGTTCATGGCGAGCACGCCGGAGCACTACCTGGAGCTGCCGGCGTTCTACCAGGCCAAGCGCGACCGCTTCCGCGCGCTGCTGGCGCCGTCGCGCTTCAAGCTGCTCGACGTGCCGGGCGGCTATTTCCAGCTGGTCGACTACTCGGCGATCCGCGACGAGGACGATCTGGCCTTCTGCCAGTGGCTGGTGCGCGAGGGTGGCGTGGCGGCGATTCCGCTGACCCCGTTCTGCGCCACGCCGCCGGGCACGCGGCTGGCGCGGCTGTGCTTCGCCAAGAGCGACGCCACCATGGAAGCGGCCGCCGAGCGGCTGGTGCGCCTGTGACCACGATGCAGCCGCTCACCGTGACCCTCGTGCAGGGCGCGACGCGCTGGCACGACGCGGAGGCCAACCGCGAGTACTACGGCGCTTTGGTGCGCGCGCATGCGGGTGCCACCGACCTGTTCGTGCTGCCGGAAACCTTCCTCTCCGGCTTCAGCAACGACACGCGCGCCAGCGCCGAGACCATGGACGGCGCCGGCGTGGCCTGGCTGCGCGCGTTGGCGGGTGAGGTCGGCGCGGTGATCACCGGCAGCCTGGCGATCCGCGAGGGCAACACCGTCTACAACCGCCTGCTGTGGGCCACGCCGGATGGCGGCCTGTTGCAGTACGACAAGCGCCACCTGTTCCGCATGGCCGGCGAGCACACCCGCTATGGCGGCGGCAGCGAGCGGCTGATCGTTGAGTTGAAGGGTTGGCGCATCCTGCCGCAGGTCTGCTACGACCTGCGCTTCCCGGTGTGGCTGCGCAACCGCCGCAAGGAAGCGGCGGCCGGTGGGATGGATTACGACCTCGCGCTGTTCGTCGCCAACTGGCCGGCGCCGCGTCGCCAACCGTGGCGCACGCTGCTGCGCGCGCGCGCGATCGAGAACCTCAGCTATGTGATCGGCGTGAACCGCGTTGGCGTGGACGGCAACGATCTTCCTTATGCCGGTGACAGTGCCGTGATCGATCCGGTCGGCGAGCCGCTGGTCGAACTCGGCACGCAGGAGCAGGTAGTCACCGTGCGCATCGACCCCGCGCCGCTGCTCGTGCATCGCGAACGCTTTCCCGCGTGGATGGATGCCGACGAGTTCCAGCTGCTTCCGTAGCGGTTCTGGATACTTGCGGCCGCGCTCGGTGACGTGCAGTGGCCGAGACCGCAGCGTGGGATGTGGGTACTGCCGCGCGCTGGCGGATCAATCCTGTGATCCTTCAACCTCAAACAGTCAGCCGCCTCGGGGCGGCCTGGTTGTTTGCACTCACATTGCGCTGAGCGCCAGGGTGAAGCCAAGGTCGGTCATCGGGGCGCGTTCCTGCTCGAGATCGGCCTCGGTGAGCGGGTGCTGTTCCAGCCAGGCGGCTGGTAGCGCCAGCCGCAGGCGCTGCCGGGTAGCGGCCAGACGCATGGAGGGTAGCGACTCGGCGCGACGGGCGCGCCGAAACAGTACGGCTAGGCGCAGCAGGGCGGTGATCTGCCGGGCCAGCAGGCGGTAGCGCTGGGGCAGGGCGGAAATCAGCGCCTTCTCCGGCTTGCGCCGATGCAGTTCGACAATGGCCGCCAGCAGTTGCTGCTCCTGCCGCGAGAAGCCGGCGAGGTCGGCGTGGCGCAGGATGTAGGCGCCGTGACGATGATGCTGGCTGTGCGCGATGGCCAGGCCGATCTCGTGCACACGAGCGGCCCACGACAGCCACTCGCGGGTCTCCATGTCCAGTTTCCACTGCGGCGCGATCTGGTCGAACAGCATCAGTGCGGTGGACTCCACCCGGCGTGCCTGGGCGCGATCGACGCCATAGCGCGCAGCCAGCGCGTCGATGCTGGCGGTGCGCGGGTCGCTGCCGCCGGCGCGGCCGAGCAGATCCCACAGCAAGCCTTCGCGCATCGAGCTCTCGCAGACGCGCATGCGCTCGATGCCGAGCGCCGCGAACGCCGCCTCGAAGATCACCACGCCGCCGGCGATCACCGGTGCACGGTCCTCGCCCAGTCCGGGAAGCTTGAGTGAGCTGATCTGCCCCTGCTCCAGCAGGGCATCGCGCAGCGAGGCCAGCGACGCAGGCGTGATGCCGTCGTCGGAGAACTTCATCGCCTGCACCACCGAGCCGATCGCCTTGGCCGTGCCGGACGAGCCGAATGCCTCAGTCCAGCCGGCCTCGCGGTAGTCTTCCTCGAACTGCTGCATCAGCAAACCGATTTCGCCGCGCGCCTTCTGCCATCGCTTGCGATTGAGCTTGCCGCCGGGGAAGAAGCGCAGCGTGGAGGCGATGCAGCCCACCTGCACGCTCTCGGTGTGCAGCGGCGCCACGCCACGACCGATGATGAATTCCGTACTGCCGCCACCCACGTCGATCACCAGCCGCGGCTCGCGCGAGGCGGGCAGGTCGTGCGCGGCACCGAGGAAGATCAGGCGACCTTCCTCCCGGCCCGACACGACTTCCACCGGATGCCCCAGCGCACTCTCGGCCGCGGTGAGGAAGGCCTGGGGCGAAGCCAGGCGGCGCACCGTATTGGTAGCCACCGCGCGCACATGCAATGAGGGCAGACCGGCCAAGCGCTGGCCGAAGCGTTTGAGGCAGTTGAGGGCGCGGGCGCGATGCTCGGCGTCCAGCGTGCCGTCGCTGCGCAGGCCGGCGGCCATGCGCACCGTGTCACGCAGACGGTCGATCACCCTTGGTTCGCCGTGCTCGACGCGCGCGACCACCATGTGGAAGCTGTTCGAACCCATGTCCACGGCGGCGATCAGCTCGCCATCGCGGATCGGCACGTGATCGGCCAGCGTCATGCGCGGCATCCGGTGGCGCAGCGGCTGCAGCGGTAAGACGGAAGAAAAGGCATGCAGGTCGTCCCTTACTTGGCAGTCGATGCGCAGAGCTTGTCGAGCAGCGTCTGCTGGGCGTTGTGCGCAGGCGCGTCGCCCGGCGTCGCGCGGGCGTAGCGACCGTTGCTGCCGAGCAGCCAGGCCTGGGTGTTGTCCGCCAGCGTGTTGGCCAGCGTCTCGTCGAACACGCGCGCGGCCAGCTCGGGATCGAGGATGGGAAACGCCACCTCGATGCGCCGCATCAGGTTGCGCTCCATCCAGTCGGCGCTGGCGCAATAGATCTCCGGCTCGCCGTCATTGGCGAACCAGTACACGCGGCTGTGCTCGAGGAAACGTCCCACTATCGAGCGCACCCGGATGCGTTCGGAGATGCCGGGTAGGCCGGGCCGCAGCGTACAGGCGCCACGCACGATCAGGTCGATCTCCACGCCCGCCTGCGAGGCGCGGTACAGCGCCTCGATCACGTGCGATTCGTTCAGCGCATTGAGCTTGGCCACGATGCGCGCGCTCTTGCCGGCCTTCGCATTGGCGGTCTCGCGCTCAATCTTCGCCACCACGCTCTTGTAAAGCGTGAACGGCGAATGCAGCAGGCGCTTGAGGCTGATCGTGGGCCCCAGGCCCGAGAGCTGCTGGAAGATCTTATGCAGGTCCTCGCCGATTTCCTCGTTCGCCGTCATCAGGCCGATGTCGGTGTAGAGCTTGCTGTTCGCCTGGTGGTAGTTGCCGGTGGACAGGTGCACGTAGCGGCGCAGGCCGTCGCCCTCGCGGCGCACGATCAACATCATCTTGGCGTGGGTCTTGAAACCGACCACGCCATAGACCACCTGCACCCCGGCCTCCTGCAGGCGCGTGGCGAGGCGGATGTTGGCCTCCTCGTCGAAGCGGGCGCGCAGCTCGATGACGACGGTGACATCCTTGCCGTTGCGCGCGGCATCCACCAGCAGGTCGACCAGCGGCGTGTCCTCGCCGGCGCGGTACAGCGTCTGCTTGATCGCCAGCACGTTCGGGTCCTGCGTGGCCTGGCGCAGCAGGTCGATCACCGCGGCGAAGCTTTCGTAGGGGTGATGCAGCAGCACGTCGCGCTGCGCGATCACCTCGAACTTGTTGCGGCTGGCCTCCATCAATGCGGGGACGCGCGGCGTGAAGCGCGGAAACTTCAGCTCCGGCCGGTCGAGCCAGTCGTAGATCAGGCCCGCGCGGATGATGTTGACCGGGCCGTCGCAGCGGTACACGTCCGCTTCGTCCAGCTCGAAGTTCTCGATCAGCATCCGGGTGATCGCCTTCGGGCAATCGGTGCCGATCTGCAGCCGCACAGGCCGGGCGTAGCCGCGGCCGACCAGTTCTTCGCTGAGCGCGCGCGCGAGGTTCTCGACCTCGGCTTCCTCCACCATCAGCTCGCTGTTGCGGGTGACGCGGAACTGGTGCGAACCGAGCACCTTGAAACCCGGAAACATCAGGTCGACGAAGGCGTGCAGTAGCTCGGCCAGGAACACGAAGTGCTCGCCTGGCCCGCTGACCTCGGCCGGCACGCGGATGATCCGCGGCAGCGAGCGCGGCGCGCGCACCAGCGCCATGTGTCCCTCGTGGCCGAACGCATCGCGGCCCTTGAGCACCACCGCGATGTTGAGCGTCTTGTTGAGGATGCGCGGGAACGGGTGGGCCGGATCCAGTCCCAGCGGCGAGAGCACCGGCAGCACCTCGTGCTCGAAGTAGCCGCGCAGCCAGGCGTGCTGGCGCTTGCTCCAGCGGCTGCGCGGCAGGATGCAGATGCCCTCCGCCTCCAGCCTTGGGCTGAGGTCGTCCTGCCAGGTGGCGTACTGCTCGGCGACCAGATCCAGCACGCGGGCGCGGATGCGCGCCAGCAGCTCGCCGGAGGGAATGCCGTCCGGCCCGGGCGAGGCCGAACCGTAATGATGGTGATGCTTGAGCATGGCCACCCGCACCTCGAAGAACTCGTCGAGGTTGTTGGCCACGATGCTCAGGTAGCGCAGGCGTTCGAGCAGGGGCACCTGCGGATCGCGCGCCATCGCCAGCACGCGGAAGTTGAACTCCAGCGCCGCCAGTTCACGGCTGAGGAAGAGCTCGGGGGCACAGGGTTCGCCCGGGGCGGGGGCGTGAGGCGTGGATGAGCGGCGCATACGGGCATTCTGTCGCATCTCACCCCCGCGCACATCCCGTCGGCACCGGGGGGACGGCCAAGGGCGGCGGCCGGTTCAGCTCTCGTCGGCGCCGGCCGGCCCGAGCAGGCGCTCGCGCCCGAAATGGCAGGAGAAGGTGGAACCCTGGCCGGGGGTGCTTTCGATCTGCAGCCGCGCCTGATGCAGGTTCAGCACGTGCTTGACGATCGACAGGCCCAGCCCGGTGCCGCCGCTGTCGCGCGAGCGGCTCGACGACACGCGGTAGAACCGCTCGGTGAGTCGCGACAGATGGCTCGCCGGAATGCCGAAGCCGGTGTCGCTGACCGAATAGACCGCGCCCTCGGGACTGCGCTGCCAGCGGATCGTGATGGTGCCGCCGGCCGGGGTGTAGCGCACGGCATTGCTGACCAGGTTGGACAGCGCACTGTGCAGGTCTTTGGGCGAGCCGAGGAGGTCGGCTTCCGCGGTGGATTCGAGCACGATCTTGTGACGCCCTTGGCTCAGCGCTTCGGCCTCCTTGCGCAGCGTGGCCAGCAGGGGCGCCATGGCGACGCGCTCGTCGGTCACGTGCTCCTGGGTCTCCAGTCGCGACAGGGTGAGCAGATCTTCGACGATCTGCCCCATGCGCTTGGATTGCGCCCGCATCTCGCCCAGCACCGGCGCCAGCTCGGGCACGTCTTCCGGATCGAGCAGTTCGAGATAGCCGTGGATCACCGTAAGCGGTGTGCGCAGCTCGTGCGATACGTTCGCAACGAAGTCTCGGCGAACCTGCTCCAGTCGCGTCAGGTCGCTGATGTCGCGCGCCAGCAGCAGGCGCTGGCGGCGGCCGAACGGCAACAGCGTGACGTTGAGGTGGCGATCGGGCCGACCTGGCGCCACGATGTCGTTGAGCGGCTCGCGGGCGCCGTCCTGCAGCCAGCCGGCGAGGTCGGAACTGCTCAGCCGCTCGTGCAGATCCGCGCCACGATCCTGCGGACGGCGCAGGCCGAGCAGATCCTCCGCGGCATGGTTGAACCAGCGCACGTGCTGCTCGTTGTCGAGCAGCACCACGGCATCGGGCAGGTTCCCGGCGGCACTGCGCAGGTCGCGCAGGCTGGAGGCGATACGGCGGGTTCGCGTCATGAAACGGTCATGCAAGGGCGGGGAGGTGGGCGATGTGGTCATCATGGCGCTGCGCAGATGACCGATCGACGACAGCAGCAAGACGATTTCCGCCGCGGCGACGACCGCGAAGCCGGCCGCGGCATGCCCACCGGCGAAGTGTCCCAGCAGTGCGCCGGCCAACAGGCCACCGCCCAGCCACGCAGCGAGAGTCGGCACGGCGGGCAAACGATGGATGCTCAAGGAGGGACGGCCCCGCGGTCATGGCGAGCCGGCAGCATCGGCAAAACCCTTCGCCCGCGCAAGCGCCCAGGTGCACGCTCAGACGCTGGCGGAGAAGCGATAGCCCGAGCCCCGCACGGTCTGCACCATGTCATCGAGCTTGAACGGTTCCAGCGTCTTGCGCAGCCGCCGGATGTGCACGTCGACGGTGCGCTCTTCGACGTACACGCTACCGCCCCACACGTGGTCGAGCAGCTGGGCGCGCGAGTAGACGCGCTCCGGGTGGGTCATGAAGAAGTACAGCAGGCGGTATTCGGTGGGCCCGATCGCCACCGGCTCGTCGCCGGCGAACACCCGATGCGCCGGGCCATCGATGCGCAGCCCACCCAGTTCGACGATGCCCGAGCCGTCGTCGCCATGGCTGCGGCGCAGCACGGCCTTGATCCGCGCGATCAGCTCGCGCGTGGAGAACGGCTTGATGACGTAGTCGTCGACGCCCGCTTCCAGCCCGTTCACTCGATCCATTTCCTCGCCGCGGGCGGTGAGCATGATGATCGGGATCTCGCGACTGAGCTCCTCCTTGCGCAGGCGCCGGGCCAGTTCCAGGCCGCTGGTGCCGGGGAGCATCCAGTCCAGCAGGATCAGGTCGGGCACCTGTTCGGCGATCGCCAGCTGCGCGGCGCGCGCGTCGGCGGCCTGGGCCGCTTCCATGCCGGCCTTGCGCAGGGCGAAGGCGACCATGTCGCGGATCGAGGCTTCGTCTTCAACGATCAGGATGCGCTTGTGCACGCTTGCATTCGCCCAGGTGTCTGTGACGGTGAGATTGCAGCGTCATTATGTTACGTCGCAATGACAGTTGTGCCGCCCGACGATGACGGCGAGGTTACTGCGCCCCTCGATCGGGGTTGTCCTCGGTCTGCACCTTGCGCTTGCGCAGCTCCAACACCAGCGGGGTCAGCTCGGCGATCCGGGCCTGGATGCGGGCGCGCGCGTAGTAGTCCAGGTCGTCGCGCTTGAGCAGGCGTTTGAGCTGCTCGAGCGCATCGAAGGGCCGTCCTGCCAGGTAACTGGCGTCGGCGTACGCCTCGCCGGCGCGCGCCTGTTGCCCGGCCTTCTCGCTGGCGCGGGCATAGGTACGGAAGATGTCCGGGTCCTCACTGGTGTCCAGCGCCGGGCGCAGCAGGGTGGCTGCCTGTTCGGCCTGCGCCTTGGACGCCGCGCCCTGGATCAACGCCTTGGCGTAGGGCAGGGTGATCGACGGGTTGCGTGGAGATTCGCCGTTCAGCACGGCGTAACGGCTCAGCGCATCGCCCCGGTCACCTTTCTGCAACAGCGCATCGGCCATCGCCAGGCGCAGGACGAGATTGTCCGGGTGGCTTGCCAGCAGCGGCGCGAGCACCTGGATCGCCTTGTCGGCACGACCGCTGCGGGTTAGTGCGAGCGCGTAGCCGTAGCGGTTGGCGGGCGTGTCGAAGTCGTGGCGAGGCAGGTTCGCCGCGTAATAGGTCGTCAGTTGCGGCGCATCGCCAGCGAGCACGCGCACGCGCTCGCGCATCAATGCGTAGGTGTCCAGTGCCGCGTCGGCGCCGCCACTGCGGACCGGCGCCAACAGCGTAGTGGGATCGCGCACGTAGGCAATCGGCGCGGTGCTGCGTGCCCACTGCTGCGGGTCGAACGTGTTGCCGCTGGGTCGCTGCTTCTGCAGTGCGATGAGCGCCCCGGCGCGCTCCTTGGCGTCGCTGATGCGGGTGGTGGTGACCGGGTGGTCCTGCAGCAGTTCCGGCACATCGTCGCCGCCGGAGCCGGCGCGCATGGTGTCGGACATGCGCTCGAAGAAGCCGGCCATCGCATTGGGGTCGAAGTCGGCCTTGGCGAGCGTCTGGATGCCCACACGGTCGGCTTCGGTCTCGTCCTTGCGGGTGAAGTTGATCTGCTTCTGCATGATTGCGCCCTGGCCACCCATCAGGATCGCGCCAGCGGCGTCTCCCGCATGCGCGCCGGCGCCTGCGGCGATGGCGCCCAGCAATACCAGAGCCATCAGTGGGGCATCCTTCTTGGACGCCTCGAACGCGCGCTGCAGGTGGTTCTGCGTGATATGGCCGATCTCGTGCGCGATCACCCCGGCCAACTCGCTCTCGCTGCGGGTGATCTGGATCAAGCCCGAATTCACTGCGATGTAGCCGCCGGGCGCGGCGAAGGCATTGATCTCTGGATCCTTCACGATGAAGAACGCGAAGTGGTCTTTCGGCTTGTCGCAGGCCGCCACCAGGCGATAACCCAGGTGGTTGATGTAGTCGTCCAGCAGCGGGTCGTCCACCACCATGTCCAGTGCGCGCATCTGCCGCAGCATGGCGCCGCCGTAATCCTGCGCTTCCTGGTTGGAGATCAGCGCGTTGGCGGAGCTGCCCAGATCGGGCAGGCGCACGTTGTCCTGCGCCCCGGCACTGAGGCAGAGGCCGGCAGCGATCAGGGTGGTGAGCAGGCGGGGAAGGGGGCGTCGTGGTGCCATGGCCATAGGTCGGCGACAATAGCACTGCGACCGCCGCGCTCGCGCCCGGTTCCAGCACCGCCCGGGCCGTCCGTTCAACCGGCGGCAGAACTTGCGAGCGGTCCGCCGCGACCCCACATCCAGCCACCTAACGGTTCCCCGGAGTCAGGTAATGCCCAAGATCGAGGTTTATTCCACCGCCTTCTGCCCTTACTGCGTGTCGGCGAAGAATCTGCTCAAGTCCAAGGGGCTGGAGTGGACGGAGGTGCGGATCGACACCGATCCGGCGCAGCGCGACGCCATGCTCGCGCGCAGCGGCGGCCGTCGCACGGTGCCGCAGATATTCATCAACGACGCTCATGTGGGCGGTTTCGACGATCTGGTCGCCGCCGACCGCAACGGCAAACTGGCCGAGCTGCTGGGAGCGGGCGCATGAGCGCGGAGAAGGATCGCCTCGCCGAGTTCACCGCGTTCCGCCAGCGCATGAACGAGCGCATCCTGGCCGAGGACAATCAGGTCGTGCGCCGCTTCTTCGCGCTGGACACGCAGACCTACAAGGCCGGCGCGCTCGACGTGAAGACCAAGGAGCTGCTTGGCCTGGTCGCCTCGATGGTGCTGCGCTGCGACGACTGCATCAGCTACCACGTGGCCCAGTGCAAGGAGGCGGGCGTGACGCGCGAGGAGTTCTTCGAGACCTTCAGCGTCGGGCTGGTGGTGGGCGGCTCGATCGTGATCCCGCACTTGCGCCGGGCGGTGGATTTCCTCGACCAGCTCGAAGGCGGCGCCAGCCAGGCCGCGGAGTGCGCCGACCACGCCTGAGCGCGTGCAGCTTTTTGGGACGCTGCGTACCAGCATTTGCATCGCCAGCGGCCGCCGATCCGGTGGCCGCTGGTGCGACCATAAGCGATAATTCGGCGGTTATAAGGCCTCGATCTCCCCATCGTGCGCCTTCCCCCGGAAACGCACCCCAAGGAGCATCCCCATGAGCAAGACCATTGCCGTGATCCCCGGCGACGGCATCGGCCCGGAAATCATGACCGCCACGCTGCACGTGCTCGACGCGCTCGACTGCGGCCTGGAGTACGACTTCGCCGAGGCGGGCATGGTCGCGCTGGACAAGTGCGGCGACCTGCTGCCGAAGGAGACGCTGGACAAAATCGCCCAGCACAAGGTGGCGCTCAAGGGCCCGCTGACCACGCCGATAGGCGGCGGCTTCACCTCCATCAACGTCACCCTGCGCCGCCACTTCGACCTGTACGCCAACGTGCGTCCGGCGATCAGCTTCCCGGGCACCAAGTCGCGCTTCGAGAACATCGACATCATCACCGTGCGCGAGAACACCGAGGGCGCCTACCTGGCCGAGGGCCAGACGCTGTCCGAGGACGGCGAGGTGGCGCAGTCGATCATCCGCAACACCCGCAAGGGCAGCACCCGCATCGTGCGCTACGCCTTCGAGATGGCGGTGAAGAAGGGCCGCAAGAAGGTCACCGCGGTGCACAAGGCCAACATCATGAAGACCAGCTCCGGGCTGTTCCTCAACGTGGCCCGCGAGATTGCCAAGGAATACCCGCAGATCGAGTTCAACGAGATGATCGTGGACAACACCTGCATGCAGCTGGTGATGCGCCCCGAGCAGTTCGACGTGATCGTCACCACCAACCTGTTCGGCGACATCCTCTCCGATCTGTGCGCCGGCCTGGTCGGCGGCCTGGGGTTGGCCCCGGGCGACAACATCGGCGAGCACGCGGCGATCTTCGAGGCGGTACACGGCTCGGCGCCGGACATCGCCGGCAAGGGCATCGCCAACCCCTGCGCGCTGTTGCTGGCCGCGGCCGACATGCTCGACCACCTGGGCATGGTGGAGAAGGGCACCAAGCTGCGCCAGGCGATCCGCGACACCATGACCAACGACCGCGACAGCGTGACGCCGGACCTCGGCGGCAAGGGTTCGACCGAAAGCTTCGGCGAGGCGATCGCCCGGCGCGTTGCTGCCTGATCGGCGTTCGCTCGACCGATCGTGACACCGAGGGCCGCGGCACAGCCGCGGCCCGTTTGTTTGGGCGCGTAGCGGCCAGCGGCTAGGATCATCGTCTCGACCGCGCTACCGGCCCCCGATGCTTTTCTCCCTCTGGACCTTCGTCTACATCGCCGCTGCCGTACAGGCCGGGCTGCTGGGCCTGGCGCTGTGGCGACGCGCCGCCAACCGCGAGGCCAATCGCCTGCTCGCCGTGTGGGTGGGGCTGACCGGGATCGACCTGGCGGTGAAGGCGATGTTCTGGCATCTGCTCACGCCGGAGTGGTTCCGCGCCTATCGTTTCGTAGCGCTGTTTCCATTTCTCTACGGCAGCCTGTTCTACCTGTACGTGCGCGCGCTGACCCAGGGGCGCGCCTTCCGCCCACGTGACGCCGTGCATCTGGCCGGCTTTGTCGTGATGCTGGCGATCAACAGCTACGTGCTGACCATGGACGAGGCGGGGCTAGGGGCGATGGCGGCACGCTGGCTGGCCGGCGAGCGCACGATCGGCGCGTGGTTCGACCTGCCGCTGTTTCTCTACAGCGTGTCTTATGTGGTCGCAGCGCTGGTACTGGTCCGTACGTATCGGCGACGTCTGCGCCAGCGCCGCTCCGATGCCGACCGCCTGTCACTGCGTTGGATCAACGCGATGGCCGGGTTCCAGATCGCCATCTGGTGCCTGGCGATCGTGCAGGCGCTGTTCTATCTGCCGGTTCTCAACTACGGCCTGCTGTTCGGCCTGATCGCGGCCTGGGTCTGCGTGGTAGGTTGGTTCAGCCTCGGCCAGCCGCCGGTGCAGGACGAGCCGGCATCCGCGCAGATCGCGGCCGCGGACGACGACGCGCCTACGCCCATCGATTCCTCGCGATACGCGGAGGTGGAGGCACGGCTGGCGCAGCTGATGGCAGGCGAAACGCCGCTGTATCTGGAGCCGGCGCTGACCATCGGGCAGGTCGCGCGG
Source organism: Dyella sp. (assembly GCF_051962475.1). GTDB lineage: Bacteria > Pseudomonadota > Gammaproteobacteria > Xanthomonadales > Rhodanobacteraceae > Dyella_A. The sequence goes on along the minus strand of NZ_JBQCCF010000021.1, from coordinate 5,131 downwards.
CGCAGCGGCTATCCCGAGTATCTGGTCTCCGCCGTGATCAATCGCCGCCTCGGCGGCAGTTTCTGGGACTACGTCAACCGCCTGCGGGTGGAGGCGGTGCGGGAGCGGCTGGGCGATCCGGCCGAGACGCGCACGATCCTCGACCTGGCCTATGCCTGCGGGTTTACCTCCAAGTCCACCTTCAATGCCGCCTTCAAGCGGCAGGTGGGCGAGACGCCGAGCGGTTACCGCCGACGTCTCGCTGCCGCCACCGGCTCGATGGCCTAGGTGCCCGCGGTCGGTTGTCGGTGCAACGCGTCGATGATCGCCGCGGTGGCGTCGCCGACGCCGGTGCTGCCGCCCTGCACGGACAACCCCAGCCGGACCACCACCAGACGCTCGGATGGCACGATGATGATGTACTGGCCAAAGGCGCCACGCGCGTAGAACATGTCCTTCGGCAGCTGCGGCATCCCCCACGGCGCATCCCAGACCGGCACGCTGCCTTCGTTGCGAAGGTTGGTCCAGAAGCCGGCGCCGTAGCCGGTATCCAGGGTCTGCGACGCGCTGTAGGCGGCCCACCCGGTAGGCAGGATGCGCCGGCCAGCGACCACGCCGTCGTCCAGATAGAGCTGCCCGAAGCGCGCGAAGTCGCGGGCGGAGGCGTACATGAAGCCCGATCCGAGCAGGGTGCCGGCAGCATCGGTCTCGATCACCGAGTGATGCATGCCCAGCGGCTCGAACAGCTCGCGCCGGGCGAAGGTTTCGGCGCCGATGGCGCCAGGGCCGCTCGCGTCGCCGACCAGCTTCGACAGCAGTGCGAAGCTGAGATTGCTGTAGCCCCAGGCGGTGCCGGGGGGATGCGCCAGCGGCATGCGCGCGGCATAGGCGGCCGAGTCGCTCTCGCGGAACCACATGTGGGTGGCCAGGTTCACCGGGCCTGCGGTCTCGTCGAAGGGCAGGCCGCTGTCCATCCGCAGCAGCTGGTTCACGGTGATCGGGTGGTGCGGATCGCCGGAGGCTGTCCACGCGGCGAGCGGCGCAGGCCCATCCAGCTGCAGCCGACCCTGGCGCACCAGGATGCCTATCAGCGCCTGGGTGATCGACTTGGTCACCGAGTGTCCCCAGATCGGCGTTTCCGGCCCGTAGCCCGGCGCATAGCGCTCGGCGATTAACCGGCCGTCGTGCAACACCACCATTGCCTTGGTCAGGCGCGGATGCGCCGGGTCCGGTTCGGCGAAGGCGAGGTCGAGCGCGTGACGCAACGCCGGATCGGCCGGCGCGACGACGCGTGGTCCAAAGGCATCGGCGATCGCGGGGCGCTTGATCCCGCCGGCCTCGGGCACCGGACCATGGCCATGCATGACCACGCAGCCCAGGCCGGGCCGGTACACTGCCCGCGCCGGGAACAGGCCGAGCACGCTGCTGCGCACCTCGCCGCGAAAGTGGTCGACGGTGTAGCGCACCGCCCAGTCGATGCCGCCCAGCAACGGTCGTTGCTCCTGAGCAAAGACCTGATCGGGATCGACCCGCGAGACGAAGGCCGCCGCGCACAGCGAGTCGCTGACCGACGCGGCGGCCACATGCAAGGCCTCGCGGTTCAGCCCGATGAAGGCCGCTGCCGCGGCAAGCAGCGAGATGGACAGAAGCGCGACTGGCCGACGCCAGCCGATGGACGAAAGACGAAACATGAGCCCCTCCTTAAGGTGTGAACGAGGGGCGCAGGATGGTGCGACGCGTGCGCCGGATCGTCCGATCCGGCCGATTCGTACGGCCGGGCGCCGATTCGGGACACTCGTACCGTTACCCCGCACGTCCCCGGCCAGCCTGGCGGAGACGTGCGGCCGGGGCGCTCAGCCGTGCGTGCCGGCCCGGTAGCTGCCGCCGATGGTGCGTGCGGCGACGTTGATCCGGTTCCAGCTGTTGATGGCGACCACCAGCAGCGTCAGGTCGACCAGCGCCTCCTCGTCAAAGTGCTGGCGAGCCTGCTCGTGGAGTGCGTCCGATACCGCCTCGGGCGAGGCCAGCTTGGTCAGTTCCTCGGCCCAGGTCAGCGCGAGGCGTTCGCGCTCGCTGTACAGCCGGGTTTCGCGCCAGGCCGGGAGCAGGTGGAGTCGCTGCTCGGTTTCACCGGCCGCGCGCGCATCCTTGCTGTGCATGTCCAGGCAAAAGGCGCAGCCATTGATCTGCGAAACGCGCATCTGCACCAGCTCGATCAGGGCCGGCTCCAGCCTGCCGGCAGTACGGATGTTCTGACCGAGGGTGACCAGCGGCTGCATGGAGGCATAGTGGCGTTGGATGGCAAAACGGGTCATGCAAGGCTCCTTGGAGTGCAGCCGACATCGGCCGCTCAGGACAAGGACGTCGGAGCCCTGGTTTTCGTGACCGCTTGCAGCCGCGCCAGTTTGTCGGGGTGGCGCAGCGCATGCACCGCGGCGATGTGTTCACCGTCCTCGTCGATTTCGACCCACAGCGCCGTGCCCAGCCGGTCGCCCTCATGGATCAGCAAGGCCGGAGCGCCGTTGAGCATGGCCAGCTCGAAGCGGATCGCTCGCCCCGACAACTGGCCGGCCACCTGCTGATACAGCCGGGCCAGCCGCTCGGCGCCGTGCAGCGGCCGCAGCGCCGCGCGCACCACGCCGCCGCCATCGCTGATGTGCACCGCATCTTCCGCAAACAGCGCGCGCAGCGAAGCCAGATCGGGGCGCTGCATGGCCGCGACGAAGCGTTGCAGCAGGCGACGCTGCGTGCCCGCATCCACGCGGAAGCGCGGGCGCCCCTCGCGAAGTCGCGTGCGGGCCCGATGCACGCGCTGCCGGCAGGCGTCCTCGGCAATGCCGAGGATGGCCGCGGCCTCGGCGTGACGGTAGTCGAACACCTCGGTGAGCAGAAAGGCGGCCCGCTCTTCCGGGCTCAGCCGCTCGAGCAGCAGCAGGAACGACAGGCTCAGCGTCTCGCTCCGCTCCGCTTCAGCCTCGGGGCGCTCGGCGTCCGTCGGCATCGGCTCGGGCAACCACGGCCCGGTGTAGTGCTCGCGCTCGGTCCTGGCCCGGCGCAGGCGATCCAGGGCGAGGCGGGTGGTCACCGTCACCAGCCATGCCTCCGGATCGTCGAGCCGATCGGTTTCCTGCGCGTGCCAGCGCAGCCAGGCGTCATGCAGAACGTCTTCGGCGTCCGCGGGGCTGCCAAGCATGCGGTAAGCCAGGCCGAACAGCCGCGGGCGGTGGTGCTGGAACAGGGCGGTGCGCGAATCCATCACACAGACTCCGGTGGGATGTCTCAAGGACGCACGGCGTCCGTCAAACGTGACGATCCGCCCGCGGCCGTGGCGGTACAGCGGATCGGGCGTTCAGCGCACCAGCGGCCAGGGCGCCAGAAAGATCAGCCAGATCAGCACCAGCATTCCGGTGTACTTCAGCGCGCGGAACAGCTTCGGATGCTTCTTCTTGAAGGCGCGGTTCCGCTCGCGGCTGCGCTGGTTGAGCGCAAACACGCGGTTGACGAAGCCGGTCTTCTCTTCCGGCGACTCGGTGTTCGGCGAAGCGGTGATCTTGCCCATGAAGGCGCCGACGCGACGGTTGAACGCGGTCATCCAACGTGTGCGCAGCGGGCGTTCCACATCGGCGAACAGGATCACCCGGGTCTGGTCGGTCCGGTTCTCCGCCCAGTGCACGAAGGTCTCGTCGAACACCACGTCCTTGCCGTCGCCCCAGGCGTGCATTTCGCCGTCGACGAAGATGCGGCAGTCGTCGGAATTGGGCGTGATCAGGCCCAGGTGGTAGCGCAGCGAGCCGGCGAAGGGGTCGCGGTGCGGGTTGAGCTTGGAGCCGGGCGGCAGCAGCGCGAACATCGCTGCCTTGACACTGGGGATGCTGTTGAGCAGACGCACCGTCTGCGGGCACAGCGCCTCGGCCGAGGCCAGCGGCTCGCCGTACCACTTGAGGTAGAAGCGCTTCCAACCCTGCTTGAAGAAACTGTTGAAGCTGGCGTCGTTGTGCTTCTCCGCCGCGCGAATATGTCCTTCGTCGAACAGCGACAAGGCCTCGGCGCGGATCGCCTGCCAGTTGGCCTGCAGCAGGTCGAGTTGCGGGAAGCCACGACGATCGAGGATCGGACGCGCTGGCACCGCCGAGAACGCGTACATCAGCAGGTTGTACGGGGCGAAGATCGCCGAGTGGTCGACCAGCTGACGATCGAAACGCAGCCGGGCCCGACCGCGCAGGTGCACCAGCAGCACGCACAGCGCAAACAGCGTAAACAGCAACAACAGGACAAGCCGCGGGGCGAGGATCATGGCGCAACGATCGATGGGAGACCCGCCAATTCTACGCCGCCCCTTCCCCCATGCGGTGCCCACCGGTAGGAGCCCGCTTGCGGGCGATGCTTTTCGCTTTGATGTCGATTCAGAGCAAAGGCATCGCCCGCGAGCGGGCTCCTACAAGGGGAGTTAAAGGGCCTCGGAGGCGAAATCGGCCAGGCGCGAGCGCTCGCCGCGGCGCAGTGTGATGTGCGCCGAGTGCGCCCAGTGCTTGAAGCGGTCCACAGCGTAGGTGAGGCCGGAGGTGGTTTCGGTGAGATAGGGCGTGTCGATCTGCTCCACGTTGCCCAGGCAGATGATCTTGGTGCCGGGGCCGGCCCGGGTGATCAGCGTCTTCATCTGCTTAGGGCTCAGGTTCTGCGCCTCGTCGATGATCAGGAACTTGTTGATGAACGTGCGCCCGCGCATGAAGTTCAGGCTCTTGACCTTGATTCGCGAGCGGATCAAATCGCGCGTCGCCGCGCGGCCCCAGTCGCCGCTTTCGTCGTCGGTCTTGTTCAGCACGTCGAGGTTGTCCTCGAGCGCGCCCATCCACGGGTTCATCTTCTCTTCCTCGGTGCCGGGCAGGAAGCCGATGTCCTCGCCGACGGGCACCGTGACACGCGTCATGATGATCTCGGAATACACCTTGAACTCGAGCGTGAGCATGAGGCCCGCCGCAAGCGTCAGCAGCGTCTTGCCGGTCCCGGCCTGGCCGAGCAGCGTGACGAAATCGATGTCGGGGTTCATCAGCAGGTTGAGCGCGAAATTCTGCTCGCGGTTGCGCGCGACGATGCCCCAGACGTTGTTTTTCTGATGCGAGTAGTCCTTGAGCGTCGAGAGCATCGCGGTCTT
>NZ_JBQCCF010000019.1:0-99028 GCF_051962475.1 Dyella sp. | reverse complement strand
AAAAAATTATTAAAAATTTTTTTATTTTGCCCTGTTTAAATTTTTTTCTTTTGGGGGGGTGTGGTATTTTTTTTTTCCTGTTTGCGGGTTATTCCGGGCACGGAGCATTTCGGAATGGCGGTGCTGGAGGCCTCTGAATGACGCCCCAGATCCATCGCTTCCTCAACCCATCACCGCCGCCTGCTCCAGTTCCACCCGAAGCGTCTTGATCAGCTCACCGCGCGCCACCTCGAACTGGTCCTCGCGGCGCAGGTCCTTCACCGTCACCACGCCCTTGGCCAGCTCGTCTTCGCCCAGCACCAGCACGAAGCGGATGCCGGCGCGGTCGGCGTACTTGAACTGCTTGCCGAGCTTGCCCGCTTCCAGCACCACCTCGGTGGCGATGCCGGCGCTGCGCAGCTCGCTGGCCAGGGCCAGATAGGCCGGCAGCTGGGCCTCGTCCATCTGCGTCACCAGCACGTCCACCGTGCTCTGCGCGGTGTTGATCAGGCCGGCGTCGCGCAGCTGCCAGTACAGGCGGGTGAGGCCGATCGAGATGCCCACGCCCGGCAGGTGCGACTTGGTGTACTGGCCGGCCAGATTCTCGTAGCGGCCGCCCGAACAGACCGAGCCGATCTGCGGATGGTCGTTGAGCGTGGTCTCGTAGACGGTGCCGGTGTAGTAATCCAGACCGCGGGCGATCGAAAGGTTGAGCGCGTAGTGCGTGTCCGGCACGCCGAAGGCGTGGATCAGGCCCAGCACTTCCTTCAGCTCGGCGCGGCCCTGCTCCATCGCCTCGGGGCCTTCGCCCAGCGCATCGAGCTTGTCCAGCGCGTCCTTCAGCGAAGTGGAGCGCACCTGCACGAAGGCGAGAATCTGGTTGGCCACCTCGGCGCTCAGCCCGAACGCCTCGCCGGTGAGCGTGTCGCGCACGTAGTCGGCGCCGCGCTTGTCCAGCTTGTCCACCTCACGCAGCACCAGCATCTGCTGCTCGGCGTCGGTGATGCCGAGCTTTTCGAAGTAGCCGCGCATCAGCTTGCGGTTGTTCATCTGGATGGTGAACGCGCCCACGTTCAGCTCGCGGAACACGCTGTAGATCACCGCCGGCACCTCGGCGTCGTAGCGGATCGACAGGCTGTCCTTGCCGATCACGTCGATGTCGCACTGGTAGAACTCGCGGAAGCGGCCGCGCTGGGCGCGCTCACCGCGGTACACGCGCTGCATCTGGTAGCGGCGGAACGGGAAGCTCAGATCGCGCTCGTGCTCGGCCACGTAGCGGGCGAGCGGCACGGTGAGGTCGAAGCGCAGCGCCAGTTCGGGAACGCCCTCGTCCGGCTTGCCGAGTGATCCGGTGGACTGCACGAAATACACCTGGCGCTCGGTCTCGCCGCCGCTCTTGGTCAGCAGCACGTCGGAGTATTCGATCACCGGCGTCTCGATCGGCAGGAAGCCGAAGCGCTCGTAGTTGCGGCGGATCACGTCGAGCATGCGCTGGAACGCGATCTGGTCGAGCGGCAAAAGCTCGAGCACGCCGGGCATGGTGCGGGCCGGGGTAAGCGCCATGGAATCCTCTGCTTTACGGTGACGGATGGCCGTGAAACGGCAGCCCGCAAGATTAGCAGATGGCCGGCGCGCCTCCCCGCCCCGCGGGCGCTCGCGACACCCTGCCCCTGTTGCCAAGGTCGAACGTCATCGCTAGAATGCGCGGCTCCCACGGGGTGTAGCTCAGCCTGGTAGAGCGCTACGTTCGGGACGTAGAAGTCGCAGGTTCGAATCCTGTCTCCCCGACCAAAAATTCGACGAAAGAGCCGGCCACGTGCCGGCTTTTTTGTTTTCGCCATCCCGCAGCCACTACCGGGTCGGCGCGGAACCCGGGATCAATCGGCGGCGTGCAGCTGGCGCAGCCCCTCCAGGCCCATGCGGTAGATACCCGAGACCGCCTCGCGCGCCTCCTCGTCGCTTCCGCCGTGGGCATCGAAGGTGGCCGCCCAGGTCACGCGGCAGCGCTGCGGGCCCAATGGATCGACCCGCACTGTGCTGACGTAGTCGGCCACCGGCAGCGGGGACTCCACCATCGTGTAGCGCAGCGCGCGATCGTCGTCGCTGGACAACACCATCCGCTCGCGCACGTTGCCGCCGCCCTTCAGGTGCAGCACCCGCTCGATGCTGCCGTCGTGGTGCACGAGCTCGCAGCGCTCCACCACATCGAGATAGCGCTGCGCCCCGCCGAAATCGCCGAGCGTCTTCCAGACGGCATCGGCGGGCGCTTGCAGGTCGACTGATTCAGACACACTGAGCATGGGAATCCTCCATGGCATGGCATCGTCCGCCGGGATCGCGCGATACGAGGGCAGAACGATGGTGGGTCTTCGAACCTAACCGGCCCACCGCGCAGACAAAAGCTGCAGCGCAGCGACCGCAGCGGGCTCAACCGCCGGCGGCCAGCATGGTCAGCTGATCCATTTCCGCCTCGTCGAAGCCTGCCGCGAGGCGGGCCGGCCGGTTGAACGGACCGCGCAGGCTGGCGCCCATGTGGGTGCGCAGCAGTTCGATGAAGGTTGTGCGCGGCTCGATCCCGTCGCGCGCGCAGCACCAGTGGAACCAGCGCGTGCCGGCGGCCACGTGGGCCACTTCCTCGCGCAGGATCACCTGGAGTATTTCCACCGTGCGCAGATCGCCCGCACCGGTGAGCCGCTCGATCATGCCAGGCGTCACATCCAGTCCACGAGCCTCCAGCACACGCGGCACCAGCGCCATGCGCGCGGTGTCGCGGCGGGCCGTCTTCTCGGCCATTTCCCACAGGCCGTTGTGCGCGTCGAAGTCGCCGTAGGCGTGGCCAAGCTCAGCCAGCCGCTCGCTGAGCATGGCGAAGTGGCGCGCCTCGTCGTGCGCGCAGCTGGCCCAGTCGCGGTAATAGTCCGTCGGCATACCGCGGAAGCGATACACCGCGTCCCACGCCAGGTTGATCGCGTTGAACTCGATGTGCGCCACGGCGTGCACCAGCGCCGCGCGTCCCTCGGGCGTGCCGAGCCCGCGCTGCGGCACCTGGCGGGCGGAGACCAGCACGGGGCGCATGGGGCGACCGGGCGCGCCGATCGGCAATGGCGCCGGCGCGGCGGCATCGGGCGCCAGTTCGCCGGCCTGCAGCGCCTGCCAGGTAACGTGGGTCAGGCGCAGTTTCTCGGCCGGATCGGCAGCGTCGAGGCAGCGCTTGGCGGCGGCGTGAAGATCGCTCATGGATATCGCGATGTAGGAGCCCGCCCGCGGGCGATGCTCTTGCTTTGATGTCGATCAAGAGCCAAAAGCATCGCCCGCGAGCGGGCTCCTACAGAAGGGTGTGGATCAGGCGGTACGGCGGGCGGCCTTGGCATCGTCCGAGCGCATCAGCTCGATCTGCTGCAGGTATTCCTTCTCCAGGCCGGTGACGTACTCGCCGGAGAAGCACGAGGTGTCGAAGTGCTTGAGATCCTCGTTGCCGTCCTGCACGGCCCAGATCAGGTCTTCCAGGTCCTGGTAGATCAGCCAGTCGGCGCCGAGCTGCGCTTCCACTTCCTTCTCGGTCTGGCCGGCGGCGATCAGCTCGGTGGCCGAAGGCATGTCGATGCCGTAGACGTTGGGGTAGCGCACCGGCGGCGCGGCCGAGGCGAAGTAAACGTTCTTCGCACCGGCGTCGCGGGCCATTTGGATGATCTGCTTGGAGGTGGTGCCGCGCACGATCGAATCGTCCACCAGCAGCACGTTCTTCTTGCGGAATTCCAGGTCCACCGCGTTGAGCTTGCGGCGCACCGATTTCACGCGGTCGCCCTGCCCCGGCATGATGAAGGTGCGGCCCACGTAGCGATTCTTCACCAGGCCCTCGCGGAACGGCACGCCGAGCGCACCGGCCAGCGCGCTGGCGGCGGTGCGAGCGGTGTCGGGGATCGGGATCACCGCGTCGATGCCGTGGTCCGGGCGCAGTCGCATGATCTTCTGCGCCAGCTTCTCGCCCATGCGCAGGCGCGCCTTGTACACCGACACGTCCTCGATCATCGAATCGGGGCGGGCCAGGTAGACGTACTCGAAGATGCACGGCGCGTGCGTGGCGCCCTCGGCGCAGTGGCGGCTGAACAGCTGGCCGTCGTCGGTGATGATCACCGCCTCGCCCGGCGCGATGTCGCGCAGGCGCTTGAAGCCCAGCACGTCCAGCGCCACCGACTCGGAGGCCACGGCGTATTCGCGCCCCTCGGCCGTGATGCGCTCACCCAGCACCAGCGGGCGGATACCGTTCGGGTCGCGGAAGGCGACCAGGCCGTAGCCCAGCACCAGGCCGATGCAGGCGTAGCCGCCGCGGGCGCGCGCATGCACGCCGGCGACCGCCTTGAAAATGTGGTCCGGCGTGAGCGCCATGCGCTCCTGGATCTGCAGCTCGTGCGCCAGCACGTTCAGCAGCACCTCCGAATCGGACTCGGTATTGATGTGGCGGCGGTCCTCGTGAAACATCTCGCGCCGCAGCGACTCGGTGTTGATCAGGTTGCCGTTGTGCGCGAACGCGATGCCGTAGGGCGAGTTCACGTACAGCGGCTGCGCCTCGTCCGCCCCTTCGGAGCCGGCGGTCGGGTAGCGGCAGTGACCGATCCCGATGCGCCCGCGCAGGCGCCCCATCGAGGCCTGGTTGAACACGTCGCGCACCAGGCCGTTGCCCTTGTGCAGGCGCAGGCGGGATCCATCCACGGTGGCGATGCCCGCGGCGTCCTGGCCGCGATGCTGCAATACGGTGAGGCCGTCATAGAGCGCCGAGGCGACCTCGGTGATGCCGACAATGCCGATAATTCCGCACATGATGGTTTACGCCTGCGTGGGTGTTGCGATTACGGATGCGAGGAGACGTCCGCCGGGTCCGCCGTGGTGGGGGCCGCTGGCGTAGACGCAGAAGATGACGATGTGGGTGCGCCGGGCTGGCCACGCAAGGCAGCCTGCAGGTCGCCCAGCGACGGCGCGCCGTTGGCGCCACGGGCGTCGAGCATGTTGCGCACCCCCTGCAGGTCGGCCGCGCCGGACATCTGAGGCAGTTTGGGCAGGCCGTCGAGCACCTCGGGCGAAGGGTGCAGGTAGCGCGCGGTGCTGGCCGGCAAGTGGCGTCCGACCGCGATCGCCACCGTCTGAAATTGCGGCAGCAGCAGCGACTGGCGCCACCACGGCTCGCGGGTGACCGCGGTAAAGCCGAGCAGGAACACCATCAGTGCCACCAGCAGCACGCCGCGGGCAAAACCGAACAGCATGCCCAGCGCGCGGTCCGGGCCGGACAAGCCCGCGCCAGCGACCAGCCGCCGGAAGATCGCATTCACCAGGGCGCCGACGATCAGCACCGCCACCACGCAGATGCCGTAGCCGGTCACCAGCCGCAGCTCGGGCGTGTGGATGCTGTGCTCGAAATACGCCGCCACGCTGGGGCCAAACGCCCAGGCGACCCAGATCGAGCCGATCCAGATCGCCAGCGACAGTACCTCGGCCACCAGCCCTCGCCACAGGCCGATCAGCACGGATACGGCCAGCACGCCGGCGATGAAGTAATCGGTCCAGTTCATCCTGCGGCGGGTCCGGGGCGGCGGGTGTGGATCAGGGGACGCTGACGACGTTGCCGGCCAGACCAAGCTTGGACTTGATCTGGTCGCGCACACGCTCGGCATCGCTGCGCTGGGTCTGCGGCCCGGCGCGCACGCGCCAGAGCTTCTTGCCACCGGCGACCACCGAGTCGACGAAACCGTCGAACCCGCCGGCGCGCAGCTTGTCGCGCAGCGCATTGGCGTCGGCCTGGCTGCTCATCGCAGCCACCTGCACCGCCCAGCCACCGGCGCGCGCGGACGCCTTCGGCGCCGTGCTGGCCGGCTCGTCGCCGGACGGCGTGCTGGCACCGCTTTCCAGCCGCACCGGCACACCGACGATGCTCTGGGTGATCTTCAGTCGCGCGCTTTCCGCGGCCGTGCGCGTGGCAAACGGCCCCGCTTCCACCGCGGTGAGCGATTTGCCGCCCTGCTGGATCACCCGGCTGCTCACCGGATAGCCCAGCTTCTGCACGCGCTGCATCAGGCTGCGCGCCCCCGCGCTGGACGCATAGGCACTGAGGTTGAGGCTGTAGTTGCCGCGTGCCGCGGTGGCCGGCGGCAGCGCCGGAGCGCTGGCCTTGGGCGGCTCGGCTGCGGGCGAGCGCGATTTGATCACCGGCTCACTGGCGGCCGGCTTGACCGTCGCCGGATCAGGCGCCGCGGCCGGCGGCGGGTTAGCGGGCGAAGGCGTCGCCGCGGCCGGTGCGGCAGGCGTGGGTGCTGGCGTCGCCGCCGCGCTTGCGCCGTCGCCCGTTTCCACGTCGGTTGGGCGACGCGAGCGGATGTCCACCGTGGCCAGCTGATCGCTGCTGCCACCGGTATTGGCCGCCGGGATCACCACGGCGCCCGCGCTGGCCGCCGCGGCGGGGGCGGCAGCGTCTGGATCCAGGCTCATGGTCTTGGTCTGCAGGTCGCGGTCCGGTGCCGGCGGAATGGCCAGGCTCACCGTCTGATCGCCGGCAGCCGTGGGCGGGCTGCTCGGGAAGAACATCGGCACGAACAGCACGAGCAGCGCGATGAGAACAAAAGCTCCCAGCAGGCGAGTTTTCAAGACGGGCTCCAGGATGGGCAGGCGCGGCGCACAGCGGCGGAATTATACCCGGCCGCGCCAGTTGTTCCGAAAATCCACCCGCGTCGCGTTCAGGCGACGCCCGATGCAAGCACGGCCGCAGCGACAAAGAACGAACCGAAGGCGAGGATGCAGTCGCCTGGCTGCGCCGCATCGCGCGCCGCCGCCAGTGCGGGCGCGACACCGGCATGGGCGTCGTGCACTGCCCCCGGCAGTGCGGCGTGCAGGATGTCCACCAGCGCCTGCACCGGCAGCCCGCGCGGGCTGTCGCGATCCAGTCCGGCCAGATGCCAGTGCGCGATGCGCGGCCCCAGCGCGGCGAGCACGCCGGCCACGTCCTTGTCCGCCAATGCGCCGAACACCGCATGCACGCGCCCGTGCGGCGCGCCATCCAGCCACTGCGCCAGCGCGCGCGCCGCCTGGGGGTTGTGGCCCACGTCCACGTACAGCGGTGGATCGCCGCCCAGGCACTGCAGCCGCGCGGCCACGCTCACGCGCCCCAGCGCCGCGGCCACCGCCCGCTCCGGCTCGGCACCCAGCACGCCCGCATCGAGCGCGTGCAGTGCAGCGATCGCCGCCGCCGCGTTCGCGTATTGCACCGGCGCGGCCAGCGCGGGGTCCGGCAGTTGCATCGCCGTGCCGTCACGATGCCGCCAGCACCAGCCGTGGTCGAGCCGCTCGACATGGAAATCCACACCCGCGCGCTCCACCCGCGCGCCGATCGTGGCCAGCGCGGCGAGCAGGCCGTTCGGCGGCTGCGTCTCGCCCACGATCGCCGGACGGCCCGCACGCGCGATGCCCGCCTTCTCGCGACCGATGCTGTCACGATCCGGCCCCAGCCAGTCCACGTGATCCAGATCGACCGTGGTGATAACCGCCACGTCGGCATCGATGATGTTCACCGCATCGAGTCGCCCGCCCAGCCCCACTTCCAGCACGGCGACATCGACGCCGGCGCGGGCGAACAGGTCCAGCGCGGCCAGGGTGCCGAACTCGAAGTAGGTCAGCGGAATCGGCGCCTCCGGCTCCTGCAGGCGGGCGGTCTCGATGCGCTCGAACGCCGCGACCAACGAGGCGTCATCGGCGTCGCGCCCATCGATACGCACGCGCTCGTTGTAGACCAGCAGATGTGGCGAGGTGAACGCGCCGGTGCGCTTGCCCGCCGCCTGCAGCGTCGCTTCAAGCATCGCCACGGTGGAGCCCTTGCCGTTGGTGCCGCCCACGGTGATCACGTAGGGCGCAACGCGCGGCGCGCCCATGCGCTGCCACACGGCACGCACGCGATCGAGCCCCAACTCGATGCTGCGCGGGTTGACGCCTTCCTGGTAGGCGAGCCATTGGGCGAGGGAGCGGGTCATCGGCAATCCGGAATGAGAAAGTCAGGCGTCCAGCGGACGCAACCAGAAGCGCAGACGGTGCTCGCGCTCGGTCGCTTCCTCGGGCTCGGCCCAGGACAGCGTGCAGAACATGTCGTCCTGGCGCCGGTAACCGCGCTTGGCCCAGAACGCGTCGTTGGGGCGGTGGCCTGGCGGGCAGCGCGGATCGTCCGCGTCGCGCTCCACCGCGCAGAACGCCGTGCACGTGAAACCGCCGAGCGCTCGCGCGTGTGCCTCGCGCTCGTCGAAGAAGCGATGGCCGATGCCCTGCCCGCGATAGCCCTGCAGCAGCACCGACTCGCCGAAATAGAACACCTCGTCCACCGCCATGCCGCGCGCGCGGAACGGCACCTGGAATGCCTCACCATCGTCGGCCAGCGGAATGCCGCTGGAGGCACCGACGACGTTCTCGCCATCCAGCGCCAGCACGAACACGCTGCGCGGCGAGTTCGCATACGCCGCCAGGTAGCGGCGCTCGTAGGCGAGGTCTCCCTGGTACAGGTACGGCCAGTCGCGGAACACCGCGATACGCAACCGCGCCAGTTCGTCCAGATGCGGCGTCACCGCCGCGCCGACGCAGGTGATCACGCGCAGGCTCATCGACTCAGCCGCCGGAGACCTGGGCGATCCAGTCGGCGAGGTTGTAGTAGTTGCTGACGCGGCTGATGCGCCCGTCGCGAAGGTCGAAGAACGCGCCGCCCGGCAGCACGTAGCGCTGACCGTGTGCCGCCGGCAGGCCCTCGTCGTCGGCCAGGTAGCTGCCGTGCACCTCGTACTCGGCGGCGGCACGCAACCCGTCGGCAGAAGCCATCACCACGATCTTCTGCAGTTGCTCGCGGTAGCTGCGGTTCATCCGCGCCAGGAAGGCACGGAACGCCTCGCGCCCGTGCTCGCGGCCGCCCTGGTTGAGGTCATGTGCCACGTCGTCGGTGAGGCAGTCCAGCATCGCCTCCCAGTCGCCGCGGTTGAACGCGTCGTAATAGCGCTGGATGAGGGCGATGGCGTCGGACATGGGGGGCGCTTCCGGGTCGATGACAAGGCGCGGATTCTAAGCCATCGCACCGACCCAGCGCCCGTTCAACCGAACAGGTGGATGCCGCTGGCGCGCAGCGCCCAGTACATGCCGAAGGCGGTCCAGAACAGCTTCTTCAGCGCCTTACCCGCAAGCAGCGCGGCGAGCAGGCCGAGCAGCAGGGGGAGGTGGCGATCGAGCACACTGCGGGTGTCGTTGACAGTATTCATGGTGAGGCTCCCTCGCCGGAATCGGCGACGAAACAAAGCATCGGAAAAACGCCCTCGATGCGGCAGCGGCGGTCGTCAGCGATTGCGGGTGACAGGCGTCAGCCGCCCGGCGCGGAAGGTGTTGAGCGATGCCCTGCTGCCAGGAGCGCGGATGCGCCCTGATTGTCGAGCGATCGAGTGCGCGTGCTCGGATATGGAGGTAAGTCCGCGCGCCCCCTCACCTGACCCTCTCCCCCGAGCGAGCTCAGGGGAGAGGGCTAAAGAAGCGCCGCGGCCTGCCCTGCTCCCTCTCCCCTGAACAGCTCCATCGTTCGGGGGAGAGGGCTGGGGTGAGGGGGACGCTTTTCTCGACCGTTGCAGCGCTACAACGCCACCCGCCGCAACCGCAGCGCGTTGCTCACCACCGACACCGAACTGAAGCTCATCGCCAGTGCGGCGACCATCGGCGAGAGCATCCAGCCCAGCCAGGGATACAGCGCACCGGCCGCCAGCGGCACGCCGATGCCGTTGTAGACGAAGGCGAAGAACAGGTTCTGGTGGATGTTGCGGACGGTGGCGCGAGAGAGCGCCCGCGCCCGCACGATGCCGGCCAGGTCGCCCTTCACCAGCGTCACCTGGGCGCTTTCCATTGCCACATCGGTGCCGGTGCCCATGGCGATGCCCACGTCCGCAGCGGCCAGCGCCGGGGCGTCATTGATGCCGTCGCCGGCCATCGCCACGCGACGGCCGGCTTTCTTCAGCGACTGCACCACGTCCGCCTTGTCCGCCGGTGACACCTCGGCATGCACTTCGTCGATGCCCAGCTCGCGCGCCACCGCCTGTGCGCTCAGCGCGTGGTCGCCGGTGAGCATCACTAACCGCACGCCCTCGGCGTGCAGGCGACGGATTGCGTCGGCGGCGCCCTCCTTCAGCCGGTCGGCTACGGCGACCAGGGCGGCCAGCTTGCCGTCCAAGGCGAGATACATCACCGTGGCGCCGTCGCTGCGCAGGCGGTCGGCGTGGCTCGACGCCTCGTTACCAACCTCGATGGACAGCGCCTGCATCATCGCCAGGTTGCCCAGCACCACGGCCTGGCCGTCGACGCGGCCCTGCACGCCCTGCCCGGTCACGCTGCGGAAATCCGTCACCGCCGGCAGATCCTGGTCGCCCGCCGCACGCACGATGGCGCGGGCCAGCGGGTGCTCACTGGGCGACTCCAGCGCAGCGGCCAGCGCCAGCAGTGCATCGTGCGAATGATCGCCCAGCGGCACCAGTTCACGCAGCGCCGGCTTGCCTTCAGTCAGCGTGCCGGTCTTGTCCACCACCAGAGTGTCGATGTCGCGCATCGCCTCGATGGTGCCGGCGTCCTTGAACAGCACGCCCAGGTGTGCGCCGCGGCCGCTGGCCACCATGATGGAGATCGGCGTGGCCAGGCCCAGTGCGCAGGGACAGGCGATGATCAGCACCGACACGGCGGCGATCAGCGCGCGCGTCATGCGCGGGTCCGGCCCCAGCCAGGCCCACAGAGCGAAGGCCAGCACTGCGCACAGCACCACGATCGGCACGAACCACGCCGCCACCTTGTCGGCCACCCGCTGCAGCGGCGCGCGACTGCGCTGGGCCGCCGCGACCAGCGCCACGATCTGCGACAGCACCGTCTCGCTGCCGACCTTCTCCGCGCGCATCAGCACCGTGCCGTCCTGGTTGACCGTGCCGCCGGTGAGCGCGTCACCCGCTGCCTTGGCCACCGGCATCGGCTCACCGGTGAGCATGGCCTCGTCGACGTGGCTGTTGCCATCGAGCACCACTCCATCCACCGGCACCTTTTCGCCCGGCCGCACGCGCAGCGTGTCGCCCGGCTGCACCGCGTCCAGCGACACGTCCGATTCATGGCTGTCGGCATCGACCCGGTGCGCGATCTTCGGCGCCAGCCCGAGCAGCGCTTTCAGCGCCTCGCCGGTGCGCCGGC
The DNA here is from genome assembly GCF_051962475.1 of Dyella sp. Classification (GTDB taxonomy): domain Bacteria; phylum Pseudomonadota; class Gammaproteobacteria; order Xanthomonadales; family Rhodanobacteraceae; genus Dyella_A. Next base: position 87,832 of record NZ_JBQCCF010000019.1, on the reverse strand, counting down.
GCGCGCGCAACTCGAGGAAGTCGCCCAGTATCACTAGCGTGACGATCACCGCCGCCGATTCGAAGTACACCGCCACGCGGCCGTGCATGTCGCGGAAGCTGGCTGGAAACATGCTTGGCGCGAGGAACGCCACGGCGCTGTACACCCACGCCACGCCGGTACCGAGCGCGATCAGCGTGTACATGTTCGGCGACCACGGCCGCAGCGAATTCCAGCCGCGCCGGAAGAACGGCGCACCGCCCCATAGCACCACCACGCTGGCCAGCAGCGCCTCGGTCCAGGCCGCCACGCCGTCCCACGGTGACGGCAGATGCCGGCCGGTGAGGTGCGGCCCCATCGCCACGAGGAATACCGGCACCGTGAGCGCCACCAGCGTCCAGAAACGCCGCGCCATCGTCTTCAGCTCGCTGCCGTCGTCCTCGGCGGTGGGCATCATCGGCTCCAGCGCCATGCCGCACTTGGGGCAGTCGCCGGGGCCCACCTGTTGCACCTCAGGGTGCATCGGGCAGGTGTAGATCGTGCCGGCCGGCGCCGGCGGTGCGGCCTTGCGCTCGCCGAGGTACGCCTCGGGCTCGGCGACGAATTTCTCGCGGCAGCGCGCGGAGCAGAAGTAGTAGGTGTGTCCCTCATGCTCCGCGCGGTGCTTCGCGGTGTGCGGGTCGACCGTCATGCCGCAGACCGGATCTTTTACCGCGTGTGCGGGGTCGCCGGCATGATCGTGCTGATGCCCGTGCACGTGGTCGTGCCCCGCCGGCGCATCCGCCTTGCTGCCGCGGCAGTCGCCGCTGGGTGGTTTCTCCGCCAGATACTTCGTCGGATCGGCCTCGAACTTGGCCTTGCAGCCGTTGCAGCAGAAATGGAAGGTGCGGCCCTCATGCACGGCGCTCGGCTTGCCGGCCATGGTGTCCACCGTCATGCCGCAGACCGGATCGATCGCCGTGGCGGAAGGAGGGCCGCCGGGGCAGCAGGAGGCTGCGTGTTCCATCAGAGATTCTCCTCGTCGTTGAGCGCGCGCAGGATCGGGCAGTGCTCCGGCGCCCCATGACCGGGGCACGAGGCAACCAGCTCCACCAGCCCTTCGCGCACGCGCTGCAGTTCGGCGATGCGCGCCTCGATCGCCGCCAGGCGCGCCTCGGCACGCTTCTTCACTGCCTTCACGCCGCGCTGGCGATCGGACGAGAGCGCCAGCAGGTCGCGAATCTCCTCCAGCGTGAAACCCAGTGTCTTCGCGCGGCGGATGAAGCGCAGCTGCACCACGGTGCTCTCGCCGTAACTGCGATAGCCCGAGGCACGGCGCAACGGCACGGGCAGCAGACCCTCGCGCTCGTAGTAGCGGATGGTGTCAATCGGAACGCCGGTGCGCTTGGCGACAGCACCGATGGTGAGTGGGCTTGATGTGTTCATGAGCAGCACTCTAGACCCTTGATCCAGGTCCAGAGTCAAGCGCTCCAGTCCGGCGTTTACGCTCCGGCAGCGCGTCGCCGTGCGGCCGGCCTAATCGCTAGCGCCACGCGCGCGCGTTCGCGCGGCCTTCTTCGCGGCGGCGGAACGCCCCTTCGCCCCCTTGGTGCGAGCCGCTTTCTTGGCCGCGGCGCTGCGATCGGCCGCGGAACGCTTGGCTGCCGCCTGATGTCCCTGGCGCGACAGCGCGCGCTTGGAGGCGGCCGCGCTTCCTTCCTTCTTCAGCGCCTTGGTCGCGGCGCGGCTGCGGGTAGCCTTCGTCTCCGACGACTTGCGCGCCGTCTTCTTGCTCGCCGCCTTCTTGGTAACCACCTTCTTGCTGGCCGATTTCTTCGTAGACGGCTTCTTCGTTGAGGATTTCTTGGCAGCCGCTTTCTTCGTCGAGGATTTTTTCGCGGCCTTGCCCTTGGCCGGCACATCCACGCCGGCGCTGCGGGCCTCGGACAGGCCAATCGCGATCGCCTGCTTGGTCGACCGCGCCCCGTGCTTGCCCTCGCGCACGTGCTCGATCTCCTCGCGTACGAACTCCCCCGCCTGCGTGCTGGGCGACTTACCCTCGCGCTTGTCCTTGCGGGCTCGCTGGATGGCGCTCTTGCTCGGCATGGCTCGATCCTCCGCGTCGGTGGGAAGCCGCAGAGTGCCGCCGCGCGTGTGAATCGGTGGGCAAGAATGTGAGAAGAACCGCACCGCGCTCAGCCTCATCGACCGGGCACTGCGCGAAGCTTTCCGACACCTCGAACGCACTTCGGCCTGCGGTGCGGGCGAGGCCTTCGGAGAAGGCCCCCACTTCGAACGCCTCGGCGCGTGCCCGCGGTAGAGTCCCCTGGAGGGAACACCTGCGGCGACCCTCCAGGGGACTCGACCGCCCTCGGATGACAACTCAGGCGACCCACTCCTGACGAGGTGTGCGCCATCCTCAGTTGAGGATTTCTCCCATGCCCTCCTCGACGCGACGCCTCAGTTCCGCGATGAACTCCGCGTCATAGAGCTCCCAGTTGTCCAGCTCGCCCAGAACCTTCAACGGCAGCGCACTCCGGTACGACCGTGTCGGATTGCCGCGGAACTTCTTGTTGGTGACGTTCGGGTCATCCTCGAACGCGCCGGTAGGTGCCACCACGTAAACCCGCGGTCGACCCGCACCACGCGCCATCTCAGCAGCCAACCCCGCACCCTTCGCCATGGCGGTGAAGTAGACGTGATTCATCACCACCCGCTCGTCGTAGTTGGAGGTGAACCCTGCCGTCAGCAGATCGCCGACGGAAAGGTCCGCCCGAGTGCCGTGATAGAACGGCCCGGCCACGCACTCGCAGTTTGCATGGGAAACCGCGACCCACTCGTCGTCATGCATCATCCGCCCCGCCTCATGCTTCCTGCCCCGTCGGCAGGGCGGCGATGCTAGGTCAGGGCGCGCGCCTTGCCGCAAGCCCGGACGGCGGATATAAATTGATGGTGGGGGGCGCAGTGCGCCTCCTTTTTTTTGCGGGATGGCGGCGTTTGCGACGGCCCACGGTCTCTCACGAAGTGCAGGCCCGCCGCGGGTGTAGACCGAGCAGAGCCTCCTTGTGCCTATCTAGACGGCGGCCTTCCGGACGTCAAAGCTGACGCCCATCGGCCGACCCGGAATCGCCGATCTCCGCAGCTTGCCCCTCAGGCCTACCGCGCGCGCATGAGCCACTTCACACCAACGGCAGCCAGCGCCACTCCCATGATGAGCGCCGCAGCGGTCATACCCCGATACCACAGGTCGGGCGAGCAATGGAGAACGCTCGGACCGTGGTGCCCACGCATGGTGCTGATGCATCCCGTGGCCGCGGCTCTTATGCCCACAAACAGCTCCCCGGCGGCGATAAGCAAGAAGAGCAGCCCACCGGCGCGCGCGGTAAATGGATCCATGCGTGGTTTCGAAACGCGGGCTGGTCGGTTCAAGCGCGCTGGCATCTGGGCTGTGCCCCCGGGTGTTGGCCACGCCGCGAAGCGACGCAGGCAAGGAGATTGACTAGCCCGCGTCTCTCGACCACAGAGCGCCGCGGACCGCAAGGATGAATAGGGTCGCCAGTATCGTCGCCCCGATCCCGAAGGCGTCACGACAGGCCACCTCGGACACCGCGGCACGCGCGCCACGCGCGCCAAGCGAGAACATGGTGCATTGACGGGGCCCGGAACCAAGGGCAATCCACGCCGGCGCAATGGCCATCGCGCCGAGCAGCACGCAGACAAGCCAGATGAGCTGGTTCAGGCGAAGTGCCAGCGCCACGACGCAGACGCCGGCGAAAGCCAACAGGCCCAAGGCGAGATGCGCCACCCAGGCGGGTACCTTCAACTTTTCAGGGTGCAGGTGCACCAGCAACGACATTCCGCCCGCTACGAGCAGGATGAGGAAGCCAATGCCGACAGTGGGCGGGGTGCGCTTGACCAAGTGGGCAAATACCTAGTGACCGCCTGACGCGGTACGGGCTGCGCGAATATGCGTGAGCGCCTGCTCGCCCGACAAGCCGAACATCCCAGGCGCTTGCACGGCAGCGCTGGGCAAGCGGAAGCACATGGCTACCGGGCGGTGCGACAGATGCTGGTTGTGGGAGTGATGCCTGCAAGCCTGCGCAAGGCCGCCCCTCGCGAAAACGAATTCGCCGAGCGCGGCCAGCGAACGGCCGGCCATTCCGCCCTCAGCCCACCGCATCCTCCACCGCCACGAAGCCGCCGGTCTGCCGTGCCCACAGCCGCGCATACAGCCCCTCGTGCGCGATCAACTCGGCATGCGTGCCGGTTTCGACGATGCGGCCCTTGTCCATCACCACCAATCGGTCCATGCGGGCGATGGTGGACAGGCGATGCGCGATGGCGATCACCGTCTTGTCCTGCATGAGCAGGTCGAGGCTGTCCTGGATGGCGGCTTCGGCTTCCGAATCCAGCGCGCTGGTGGCTTCGTCGAGCACCAGGATCGGCGCGTCCTTGAGCAGCACGCGGGCGATGGCGATGCGCTGGCGCTGGCCGCCGGAAAGCTTCACGCCGCGCTCGCCGACGTGGGCGTCGAAGCCGGTGCGGCCCTGGCCGTCGAGCAGGGTCGGGATGAACTCGTCGGCGCGCGCCTTGCGCACGGCCTCGGCGATCTGCGCGTCGCTGGCGTCGGGGCGGCCGTAGAGCAGGTTGTCGCGGATCGAGCGGTGCAACAGCGAGGTGTCCTGGGTGACCACGCCGATCTGCGAGCGCAGGCTCTCCTGCGTGACCTGGGCGATGTCCTGGCCGTCGATGAGGATGCGGCCCTGCTCCAGGTCATACAGGCGCAGCAGCACGTTGACCAAGGTCGATTTGCCCGCGCCCGACGGGCCGACCAGGCCGATCTTCTCGCCCGGCCGCACGGTGAGATCCAGCCCGGCGATCACCCCGCCCTGCTTGCCGTAGTGGAAGTGGATGCGCTCGAAACGCACGCCGCCCTCGCGCACCACCAGCGGCAACGCATCCGGCGCATCCTGCACGGTGCGCGGCTGGGCGATGGTGGTGAGGCCGTCCTGCACCGTGCCGATGTTCTCGAAGATGCCGTTGACCACCCACATGATCCAGCCGGACATGTTGTTGATGCGGATCACCAGGCCGGTCGCCAGCGCGATGGCGCCCACGGTCACCCGGCCCTGGCTCCACAACCACACCGCCAGGCCGGAGGTGCCGACGATCAGCAGGCCGTTGAGCGAGGTGATGGTGATGTCCATCGCGGTGGTCATGCGCGTCATGCGGCGGGTCTTGCCGATCTGCTCGCCCAGGGCATCGGCCACGTAGTCCTCTTCGCGGCGGGTATGCGAGAACAGCTTGAGCGTGAGCACGTTGCTGTAGCCGTCGACGATGCGACCCATCAACTTGGAGCGCGCCTCGGACGACTCCCACGAGCGCTGCTTGGTACGTGGGATGAAATACGCCAGCGTCGCTACATAGGCGACGATCCACGCCACCAGCGGCGCGGCCAGCCAGGCGTCGGCCTCGGCGAACAGGAAGATCGCGCTGCCGGTGTAGACCACCACGTACCAGATCGCATCGACGATCTGCACCGCAGATTCGCGCAGGCTGGCGCCGGTCTGCATGATGCGGTTGGCGATGCGCCCGGCGAAGTCGTTCTGGAAGAAGCCCAGGCTCTGGCGGATCACGTAGCGATGGTTCTGCCAGCGGATGCGCCCGGTCAGCCCCGGCACGATCGCCTGGTTCACCAGCAGGTCGTGCAGCGCCGACAGCACCGGCCGCAGCACCAGCGCCACGAAGCCCATCCACAGCAACGTGTGACCGTGCATGTGGAAAAACTGCGCCGCGGGCGTGGCGTTGGCCATGTCCACGATGCGCCCGATGTAGCCGAACAGCGCCACTTCCACCAGCGCAAAGCCCAGCCCCACCAGCAGGGTAATGAGGAAGATCGGCCACACCTGGCGCAGGTAGAACGCGTAGAAGCGTCCCACCGTGGCCGGCGGCATGGCGTCGACCGGTTCCTTGAACGGGTCGATGAGGTTTTCGAACCAGCGGAAGAGCATGGGATGTCCGGGGAGCGCAGCGCCAGAGGCGTGAGCATGTGGGCGCGAGAGCAGGAGGACAAGCCGCGTGGGGTGGGCCAGGCGCCCGCACGCGTTGTCGTGCCGTGGGTGGGCGCTCACCGTATACGAATGCGCTTGAGGCGCGTGCGTGATGTCGGCGTGATTCGCGGCGGGAGAAAGCGGCGGCGTCGTGTCCGCGAGCGCGTGGCCGCCATGGGACTGCTGGAGAAGATCAAAATGGATTCCCGCGTTCGCGGGAATGACGGCGGCTGAGGGGATGAGCCAGACCGTTGTCCTTCGCGGCTGACGAACGCACGACAACCAGGAGCTCGACCCCGGCACCCTGCCGTCATGCCCGCGAAAGCGGGCATCCACGTTGCTTCATGCAGCACGCCCGAATGGATTCCCGCGTCCGCGGGAATGACGGCGGTTGAGGGGATGAGGCAGAGCACGGCCGTGCGCAGGTGCGGACTGCAGGCGGCGAAGAGCTTGGCCTCGCCGCCAAGCCTTCGTGCCACTGGGCCGTCATGCCCGCGAAAGCGGGCATCCACGTTGCTTCATGCATCGCACCGGGATGGATCCCCGCGTCCGCGGGAATGACGGCGCCAAGGGCGTGAAGTGCCACCCGCTCGCGCCACGTCGCAAGGCAGCCTGCGCGCGCGTCGATGTCGCCGTCGGGGGACTCGCCTGTTCCTGGCCGTTCCGGTCAGGTGCGCCGATCCCGCCGCGACGCCAGCCGGTCGGCCAGCCGTGTGGGCTCGGGCAGCTTGTAGCCGCGGCCGCAGGCGAGCACGCGCGCCACCGCGGTGGCGTGGCTCACCCGGTGGCCGGGGGAGACGATCAGTGGCTGGATGCCGTCCTTGCTGCGAAGCACGGTGCCGATCATGCGGCCGCGGTGCATCAGCGGCGTGCGATCGCCGCGTTTCAAACCCACGGCGTCATGGCTGCCGACCAGGATTTTCTTCGCCACGCCGATGGTGGGCAGGTCGATGACCACACCCAGGTGCGCGGCGATGCCCAGCCCCCGCGGATGCGCCACGCCGTGGCCGTCAACGAGGATCAGCTCCGGCACTTCGGGCAACTGCGCCAGCGCCTGCAGCACGGCCGGCAGCTCGCGGAAAGAGAGCAGCCCGGGGATGTACGGCATGCGCGTGGGCAGGCGCGCCACCACCTCGGCCAGGGGCTGCATGGTGGCGGCGTCAAGCAGCACGGCAGCGGCGCGGGTGATGGCGCCGGCCTCCTCGAAGCCGACATCGACGCCGGCCACCAGGCGCGGTGGCGGGGCGTCGTGCTGCAATCGCACGCGGGCGGCCAGCTCCTGTTGCAGCTGGCGTGCGCGGGCCACGTCGCCGTGCCAGGCGAGCAGATCCGGGGGAACATCGAAGGGCGTGCTCATCGGGTCAGGCTGAATGCCCGCTGCTGAAGGCATCGTCAAGGCACGCGCGGCGATTGACCGCCCGCAGGGCGGCTCCGATCATGCCCGGATGCCTCGCCTCGCCCGCCTCCTGCTGGTTCTCCTGCTTGCCTTCGGCAGCACCGCTGCCCTCGCCCGCCAGGACGCGGCGCCCGACGCCCCGCCGCCCACGCCGTCGCAGCAGATGGACCAGTTGCGCGGGCAGCTCGACGACATCAAGAAGGCGCTCGCCGCCCAACCGACAGCGGGCCAGCTGGGCGACCTGCGCACACAGGCGCTGGCCGTACAGGACCAGGCCAGCCAGCTCGCCGCCAGCCTTGCGCCGCAGGTGCAAAGCGTGCAGGCACAGCTGGCCGTGCTAGGGCCGGCGCCGGCCAAGGGCGCCCCGGCCGAAGCGGCCGAGGTAAGCGCCCAACGACGCAAGCTCGACAAGGCGCAGGCCGACGTGGATGCGCAGGTGAAACAGGCGCAGCTGATGGGCCAGGAGGCCGCCCAACTCGCCGCGCAACTCTCCGACCAGCGTCGCAACGAATTCCAGACGCGACTGGCCGAACGCACGGCCACGCCCTTCAGCACCGCGTTCTGGTCCGACCCGATGCGCAGCCTGCCGTCCGACCTGCGCCGCTTGCGCGCACTCGGCGACGACCTCGGCACGGCGATCCGCGCGGCCTCGCAGCCGCCCAATCGCACGCCATTCGTAGCCTGCCTGCTCTCCGCGGCATTGCTGCTGGGCGTGGGCCGCTGGCTGCTGGAGCGCCAGCTGCTGCGCCTCACCCAGAACCGCATGGCCGCCGGCCGTCTGCGACGCAGCGCGCTGGCGCTGGCGATTGCCGTACTCACCACGCTCAACACGGGTCTGGCGGCGCAACTGGTGTACTGGTCGGTGAACTGGAACGGCCTGCTCGACGACGACCTCGCTGGGCTCGCCCATCAGATGGTGCAGCTGGTGCTTCTCAGCGCCTACGTGGCCGGGCTCGGGCGCGCCCTGCTCTCGGCGGTGCGCCCGAGCTGGCGCCTGCCCGAGCTCACCGATGCCGAGGCGCAGGCGCTGCGCCCGTTCCCGTGGCTGCTGGCGATGGCGATCGCCCTGCTCGGCACGGTGGAACTGGTGAACCACGCGATCAGCGCCAGCCTGCCGGCCAGCGTGGCCACGCGCGGCCTGATCGCCCTGGTGACCGCCGCGCTGATCGGCACCGCCTTGCTGCGCCAGGCCCGCGCGCGGCGCGCCCTGGCCGCCGCCGGCGAGCCGCCGCCGAGCCGCTCGCTGTGGATCGGCCTTTGCCTGGGCGCGCTGGTGCTGGCCTCGGTGACCTGCGTGCTGGCGGTGGCGACGGGCTACATCGCGCTGGCGTTTTTCCTGGCGATCAACGCGGTGTGGATCAGTGTGGTGTTCGCCTCGCTGTATCTGTTCATGCATGCGCTCAACGACACCTGGGCGCTGCTGCTGTCGCCCAAGGGACGCACCGGGCAACGCCTGCAGCGGGCGTTCGAGCTGGAGCCCGGACCGCTGGAGCAGGCACGCGCCGTGCTCTGCGGCGTGACCCGCGCACTGGCGGTGCTGCTGGGCATCGGCGCGGTGATCTCGCGCCTGGGCGCCAGCCCGGAAGACCTCACCTCCAGCGTCGGCACCCTGTTGGGTGGACTCACCTTCGGCGAGATGACGCTGGCCCCGCGCGATGTGATCAAGGCCATGCTGGTGCTGGTGGTGGGCCTGGGCGTGGTGCGCATCATCAAGCGCTGGCTTGAGGTGGAGCTGCTGCCCAACACCCGGCTGGACGCCGGCATGCGCATGTCGATGCTCACCCTGCTCGGCTACGTCGGCGGCGTGCTGGTGGTGGTGATGGCGCTGGCCACACTGAAGGTGAGCCTGCAGAACATCGCGTGGATCGCCAGCGCGCTGTCGGTGGGCATCGGCTTCGGTCTGCAGGCGATCGTGTCGAACTTCATCTCCGGGCTGATCCTGCTGGCCGAGCGACCGGTGAAAGTGGGCGACTGGGTTAGCCTCAACGGCGTGGAGGGCGACATCCGCCGCATCAACGTTCGCGCCACCGAGATCCAGCTATGGGATCGCTCCACTGTGATCGTGCCGAACTCGCAGTTGATCACCCAGAACGTGCGCAACGTGACGTTGGCCAATGCGCTGGGGCGGGTGAAGTTCAGCGTGCCGATGCCACTGGACACCGATGCCGCGCAAGCACGCGACCTTATCCTGGAAGCGCTCAAGGCGCACCCCGCAACGCTGGACACGCCTGCGCCGTACGTCCAGCTGGACAGCATCGACGCCGGCAACCTGGTGTTCAGCGCCTACGCCTACACGCGCAACCCGCGCGACGCGTCCACCGTGAAAAGTGACCTGCTGTTCGCCGTGCTGGCGAAGCTGCGCGAGCAGAACCTGCCGCTGATCCGCGCGCAGGACATGGTGATACGCACCGTGCGCCCGCCGCGCGATACTGGGGTCGTCCCTCCCGATTCCTGAGGCACCGCATGGGATTCACGCAGCGCCGCCCAAGCCCACCGCTGGACTGCCTGATCGAGACGATCTGGGATTGGGACATGCCCGCCGCCGCGCACCATTTCGAGCGGGTGCTCCCACAACCCGGCGCGCAGCTGATCATCAACCTGTGCGAGGACGAGACGCGCGTCTACACCGACGAACCGCAGCGCCAGTGCCTGCGCTCGTCCGGCAGCGTGCTCGGCGGCCCGCGCCTGACCAGTCAGATCATCGACACCGCCGAACAGGTGCGCGTGATGGGTGCCGTGTTCCGGCCCGGTGGCGCGCACGCCCTGACCGCTGAAGACCAGCAGATGCTGCTGGCACGAGACATCAACCTGGAAGACCTGTTCGGTGGCGCCGCCCGGAAGTTGCGGCAGCGACTGCTGGAAACCACGACGCCCGCCGCACGCCTGCAGATCCTCGAGCAGTGGCTGCGCATCCAGCAGCGCGGGCCGACGATCGACCCGGCTGTAGCCCATGTGGCGAGCGCGCTCGATCATGCGCCGCAATGGGCCCGCATCGGCGGCGTGGTGGCGCAGACCGGTCTGTCGGACGACAGCCTGCGTTCGCGCTTCCATCGCCAGATCGGCATGGGGCCAAAACGCTACGCCCGCCTGCAGCGCTTCCGCGCGATCCTCACACAGGTGCACTCGGCCGGCAGCGTGGACTGGTGCCGGGTGGCCGCCGACGGCGGCTTCACCGATCAGGCGCATCTGGTGCGCGAGTTCCGCGCGTTCGCCGGGCTCACGCCGAGCGCGTTCATGGCGCAGCGCGGCCCGCACATCAATCACCTGGTGATCGACTAGCACTTCGGAAAATCGCCAAGACCGGGCAACGGCGCGTAGCTAGCCTTGTTCCACCCATTCCCAAGGAGCGAGCGATGTCACCGATCCACGGCAGCACCATCATTCCCTGCATGCGCTACCGCGATGCGCATGCGGCCATCGACTGGCTGTGCCGCGCCTTCGGCTTCGCCCGACAGGCGGTGTATGAGGATGACCAGGGCGGCGTCGCCCATGCGCAGCTCACCTACGGCAGCGGCATGGTGATGCTGGGATCGGTGCGCGAGGACGGCTTCGGCCAGCACCTGCTGACCCCGGCCGACACCGGCGGGCGCGAGACGCAGGTGGCCTGCGTGATCGTGAAAGATTGCCGCGCGCACTACGAACAGGCGAAAGCCGCTGGCGCGCAGATCGTGGACGAGTACGCCGAGAAGGACTACGGCGGCGCCGGCTACAGCTGCCGCGACATGGAAGGCCATCTGTGGTGGTTCGGCAGCTACGACCCGTGGACGGAATAAGCGACGGGTGACCTCGAGGACGCCCCCCCCCTGCAGGGGCGGCTTTAGCCGCGATGCTCTTGCTCGCATGGCGCATCAAGGCGAAAAGGCATCGCGACTGAAGTCGCTCCTACAGGGGCGCCAATGCTGGCGCGGGTTTCGACGACGTCCCCGGCCTCACTGTAGGAGCGGCTTCAGCCGCGATGCTCTTGCTCGGATGGCGCATCAGAGCGAAAGGCATCGCGACTGAAGTCGCTCCTACAGGGGCGGCGGTGTCGGTGCGGGGCCGGTCAGGGTGCGGCTTGTTTCGATTGCTGCGCACCGGGGCGCGCCACCGCGTACATCTCCCAGGCGATCTGCTTCATCAGGCCTTGGCGGTCCTTGCCGATGACGTAGAGATCGAAGTGGGTGCGGTTGGGCAGGAAGTGGAACGAGGACTTCGCGCCGAGCCCGTCCAGCACGGCCTTCAGACGATGCGCGGCGCCGTCAAGGTAGAACGTGTCGGCGGTGCCCACATACAGGTGAATCTTGCCGTCCAGGTCGGGCTTGAGCGCCGGCCAGTTCGTCTTCAGCCGATGGGCGATGTCGTAGTGGTCATGCCAGTAGGCGACGACCGACGGGTCGACGTCACCGGTGTCGCGATCGAACATCGGCATCGGCCGGCCGTCCTTGCCGCGCGGCGAGAACACCCAGTCGAACGAGGCCATCTGGCCGCCGTAGGGGCCGAGCACGCGCTCCATCTTCGCGAACTGCTCGAACGTGGCGTACACCTTGCCCTTGTCGCGCACCAGCGGATACGCCGTGCCGTCCGGGCGGTGATAAACGTTGGCGCGCGCCGCGTACAGGTCCGGCCCGGTGAAGTCGTGGAAATCGCTGGGGTCGGGCGAGGTGGACCAGGTGCCACCGAACACTTTCGGGTAGCGCGTCTGCAGCCACAGCGTGGCCCAGCCGCCGGAAGAGTGCCCGTTGAGGAAGCGGCCGCTGGCCTTGCCGTCCATGCGGTACTGCTTTTCCAGCGACGGGATCAGCTCGGTGGTGAGCGCCTCGCCCCACGGGCCGTTGTTCACCGAATCGGCGAACTCGTGCGTGCCGGTCGCCGAGGATTCGTCCAGCAGCACCCAGATCATCGGCGGCATCGCCTTTTCGGCCATCTGCCCGTACGCCATCAGGCCGGTCGCTGCCTCGCTGCGGTCGCTGCCGCCGAAGCCATGCGTGTGATAGACCACCGGACAGGTCGTCTTGCCCGAGGCGTCGTAGCCCGGCGGCAGCAGCACCCAGCCCTTCATGTGGATAGGGCGGCCCCAGAACGCGCTGAGTGCGGGGCTGACGAAGTCGATCGGCTTGAGGTGCGCCTTGGCGTCGGCCAGATGCTTTTCGGTGGTGGGGCTCAGCGCGCCCTTGGGGAAATCCCACAGCCCGCGTTCGGGCAGCACCTTGTCCAGCACCAGGCGCGGGATGGCGCCGGGCAGGTGCGCCTCGACCACCGGGCTGACCACGTCGCCCGCGTCGCGGCCGTGATAGTTGTAGTCGTGGTGGGTGTCCAGCACCGCCTGCAGCAGGTAGTCACCGGGCGGCAGCTGCGAGAACGCCTCGGGGAACGCCTCCGCGTCGGCATCCATCGTGACGCCCTGGCCCGGGGCCAGATGCGTCACTTCGCGCGCAGCGATGGCGGTCTCGGACGGCTTGAACGGATTGGTGTCGACCTCCTCCACCGCGCCGTCCTTCGCCGCGGCGCGGGCGGTCTTGGCATCCACCGCGAACAACAGCAGGCGGCCGGACGCGGGCTGGCTGGACTGGCTGCCCAGCTCTACGCGGAACAGCGCCGGCGCCGAGGTGACGGCGTCGCGCGCGGGCGATGAGCTGGCGACGGCCAGGCCAAACAGGCCGGCGATGACGAACGATGCATAACGGCGCATGCGCTTCTCCCCTTTTCAATGGACCGGCACCGCCCACGGCGGCGCCGGATGGCTCACTCGTCGGACGCCTTGTCCTTGTCCAGCGGCTTCAGCCGCAGGTCCTGGAAGTCGAAGCTGAAGTCGGTCAGCGGCGAGACCGGCTGCATGCGCAGCTCCGCAATCTTGCCGTCGGCGTCCAGCGTGTAGGTGGCGAACGCGTCGGCATTGAGCGTGCGGTCGTCCCACTTCACCACGAAGGTGCTGTGCTGCCACGGCGTCATGGTGCCGATCAGCTGCTTGGTATGGGCGAAGCGCATGCGCAGCTTGCCCCCCTCATTGCTGACGATCACGTTGCCGTACCACGGATCCTGGAAGGTGCCGGCGTAGCTGGCCTGCGGCAGGTCGAGTTTGGGGTTCTTCTCGCGCGCCTGCTGGTGCTTGGCCCAGCTGTCGTCGGCGTTGGCCTCGCCCTTCTTCACCAGCTTGTCGTACACCGCCACCCAGTCGGTCTTCTGGCCCGAATGCAAGTAGGCGTCGAGCACGCGGTAGGTCACCGCATTGAACGCGGCACCGGATTCGGCGTTGGTGAGCACCACCACGCCCAGGTGCTCCTCCGGCACCAGCGTCACGCGCGAGACGAAGCCCGGCCAGCCGCCGGTGTGCCAGGCCAGGCGGTGGCCGCGGTAGTCGGAGAGAAACCAGCTTTCGCCGTAGCCGTAGAAGTTCGGCATCACCGGGGCGAGCTCGGGAATCGGCGGCTTGCTCACCTTGATCGGCGTGAGCATGGTCCACATCTGGCGCTGACTGTCTTCGGAGAAGATTCGCTTCGCTTTGCCGTCGGCGTCCTTCTGGGGCAGCGCGCCGCCGGCCAGTTGCACGTTCATCCACTTGGCCAGGTCGTGCACGCTGGCGTAGATGCCGCCGGCGCCCGGATCGTTGCTCCACGCCATCGGCGGCACCGGCTTGAGGTTCTTGAAGTTCTCCTTGGCGTAGCCGGTGGCCACGTCCATGCCGGGCTTGATGTCGTTCTTGTCGATCAGCGACTCGTCCATACCCACTGGCTGGAACAGGTGCGTGCGCACGTAGTCGGCGTAGCTCTGGCCCGAGGCCCGCTCGATCACCAGCGTGGCCACGGCGAACAGGATGTTGTCGTAGGCGTAGCCGCTGCGGAAACCGTTCTTGATCGGCACGTGCTTCAGGCGCTCGACCACTTCCTTGGTGCTGTAGGAGGTCGGCGGCCAGTACAAGAGGTCACCGGCGCCCAGCGACAGGCCGCTGCGGTGCGCCAGCAGGTCGCGGATGCGCATCTCGTGCGTCACGTACGGGTCGGACATGCGGAACCACGGCAGATGATCGATCACCCGGTCGTCCATCTTCAGCTTGCCGGCCTCGTCCAGTTGCTGCAACGCCGCAGCGGTGAACGCCTTGGTGTTCGACGCAATGGCGAACAGTGTGTGCGCGTCCACCGGCTGCTTCGGGTCCAGTGACTTGTCGCCGAAGCCCTGCTCCATCACCACCTGGCCGTCCTTGACGATGGCCACGGCGATGCCTGGCACGCCGAAGGTGCTGCGCGCCTTGTCGACGTAGGCAGCGAAGTCGGCCAGGTCCGGCGGCAGGGCCGGGCGCGCGCTGTCGTTGATGCCGATGGGCGGCGGCGTGCCCTTGGCCGGAACGCTCTGCGCCGACGACCCGCAGGCCACTACCAGCAACGCGGCGGCGATGGCCGCGCGCAAGGACACTCGACTGGACATGCTCAACCCCTTGGCGATCACGAATGGATCGGGCCACTATCGCGTCAAAGCACCTGGCCTGCCTAGTCCGAAGGTCATGCCCGCAGCGGCCGCGGCATGTCAGGATGCCCCCCTTCCCCGCTGTCGTGACCGCTATGTCCGCCCCACCCGACCTGTTCGCCGATGCCTCTTCCAGCACCATACCGTCGGGCGCGCCGCGCATCCGCTGCGGCATCGGCGGCTGGGTGTTCCCCGAGTGGCGCGACAATTTCTATCCCGCCGGCCTGGTGCAGCGACGCGAGCTGGAATACGCCAGCCGCCAATTGCGCAGCATCGAGATCAACGGCACCTATTACCGTGCCCCGGCGCCAACCACGCTGGCCGGCTGGGCGAAGCAGGTGCCCGACGGCTTCGTGTTTTCGCTCAAGGCGCCCAAGGCGATCGTGCTGCAGCGCAAGCTGGCCGGTGCCGTTGGCCTGGCTAGCGCGTTCGTGGACTCGCTGCAGGCGCTGGGCGACCGACTCGGCCCGGTGGTGTGGCAGTTCACCCCCACGCGCCGATTCGACCCCGATGATCTGGCCGCCTTCCTCGATCGCCTGCCTCGCACGCTCAACGGCGTGCCGCTGCGGCACGCGCTGGAAGTGCGCCACGCCAGTTTCCAGTGCCAGGAATACGTGGCCCTGGCACGCGCCCAGGGCGTCGCCACGGTGTTCACCGATTCCCCTGAGTACCCCTCGCTGGCCGACCTCACCGGCCCGTTCACCTACGCCCGGCTGATGCGCAGCCAGGCCGACGAGGCGCACGGCTATCCCGCCGCCGCGCTCGATGCCTGGGCCGAACGCGCCGTACAGTGGCGCGCCGGCGGCGATCCGGCGGAATTGCCGCACGTGGAAACGCCGCGCCCCAACGATGCCGCGCGCGACGTGTTCGTCTATTTCATCAGCGCCGCCAAGGCGCGTAACCCGCACGCCGCCATGGCATTGCAGGCGCGGGTGGATCACGCGGGCTGAGCCGTCGCCGGCCGATTCGGGCGATCGCGCTGATGTAGGGGAAAGCGCCGCGCGCCGCTACACTGCGCGGCCTCGCCTGCTATCCGCGTGCCACCATGCGCAAACTGCTCGCCATCGTGATCCTGCTCGCCGTCGCCGTAGCGGCCTGGCAGCAGCACCGCGTGGCTCCCGCCGGTGGCGTGACCGGCGCCGACCATGCCACCACGTCCATCCAGGCTGCCACGCCGTCGCATACCGCGGATGACGCCGACGGCCTGCCGCCGGAAGCGCGCGACACGCTGGCACGTATCGCCGCCGGCGGCCCATTCGAGCACGCGCAGGACGGCACCGTGTTCGGCAACTACGAAGGCCTGCTGCCGCAGCAGCCGCGCGGCTACTACCACGAGTACACGGTGGAAACGCCCGGCGCCCGCACGCGCGGCGCGCGGCGCATCATCACCGGCGGCAGGCCGCCGCAGGTGTACTACTACACCGACGATCACTACCGCAGCTTCCGCCGCATCGAGGGTCGCCGGTGAGCGCGCGCGACAGCCATCTCGACCTTACCCGCCCGCTGCAGAGCGGCGTCTACGACGTGGACGCGCACGACTTCGCCGCGCTGACTCGACAGGCACGCCAGGCCGAGCTGGCGCTGTGCCGGGTCGACCTCACCGGCTGCACCGACAAGGCCGGGCTGCTGCGCCGACTCGCCTTCGCCCTGCGCCTGCCGCCGGACTTCGGCGACAACTGGGATGCACTGGCTGACTGCCTGCGCGACCCGGCATGGCGTCCGGCCTGGGGCCACGTGTTCGTGTTCGAACATCCGGGGTCGTTGCCGCCGCACGATGCGGCGATCCTGCGCGGCGTGCTCGACGATGCCGCCACGTTCGCGATCGAGCACGACCGCCCGTTCTTCGCCTTTTTTCCGCTGCCGGCTGCCGCGCCGGGCGCGGACGCCTGATCCGCCGGAGCGCCCATGGAACACATCGACTTCGATCTGGAACCGCCGCACGAGCACGTGGAGCTCAACCAGCTGCTCAAGCTCGTGGGCCTGTGCGACAGCGGCGGCGCCGGCAAGGCGATCGTGGCCAGCGGCGCGGTGACCGTGGATGGCGTGCTGGAAACGCGCAAGACCTGCAAGATCCGCCCCGGCCAGCGCGTGGTGGTGGACGAGGAGATCGAAATCCTGGTGCACGCCGCCGGCTGAGCGCCCGCGGTTTGACGCTCAGGCCGAGAGCGCGGCGAAGCGGCGATCCAGCGCCGGATGCGCCGGCAGCACCAGCATGAAGTGACGCTCGAGCACGCTGCGGATCTCGCGGGCGCTGCCCAGCGTGTAGCGCTCGGTATGGCCGTCGCGGTGATGTATGGCGAACTCGCGGTTGCGCAGCGTCAGGCGCTGCTCGGGCACCGTGCGCGCCACCCGCAGTTCGCGCGTGAACGGTGAATCCGGATGGGTGCAGACGTAGTGGTTGGCGACCACGAAGTCGATGTCCTCGCAAGGCTGCAGGGTGAACCGGTACAGGGCCTGCCACTGCCCAGCCACCTTCGCCTGCAGCCGCCATTCGCCCTGATGGTGCAGCAGGCGGCACGGCTCGTGTGGGGTCAGTTGTTCCAGCCCGGGCTGGAAACGCAGCACGCTGCTCAGGGTGAGGCCGCCGAACCCCACGTCCACCAGCCAGCGCTCGTCTTCCAGGGTGACCAGCAACGCCATGTGGGTCTGCGCCGTGGGCGCGTCGTCGGGGCGGTTCCACAGCACCCGCGCGATCAGCGGCGTCACCGCCAGGCCCATCGCACGCAGCACCTCGGCCAGCAGCCAGTTGTGCTCGAAGCAATAGCCGCCGCGGCCGCGGTGCACCAGCTTGTCCTCGATCGCCAGCGGGTCGAGATCCACCGCCTTGCCCATCAGCGGATCGAGGTTTTCGAACGCGATCGCCGCCACGTGCGCGCGCACAATCGCCTGCACCGTCGCCAGATCCGGGCGCAGGGGCTGCAGGTGGCCGATGCGCGAGGCATAGGCCGACAGGTCGATCTCCGGTCGCATGCGCGCTTCCGCGGGTGACGTGACAACCGCGAACCATAGCACCGCCTCATGCACGTAACCGCTTACGCTGCCGCAACGAATGGCTCCACGAGCGCGACGCCGACGCATCCCCCGGCGGCACGTTCTCGTATGGATAGATATCTCGAATCAGTCCCGCTCCCGGCTTCCCCACGGAGACACGCCATGCACGCGCTTTCCCGTTCCCCATCGTTCCCGCGGCGTCTCGCCGCTGCCCTGCTCGCGCTGGCGGTGGGCGCCTGCACCGCGTCTCCGGCTACCCGCGACGGCGCCATGATCCCGCCCCCGGCCAAGGACCCTGCGGTCACCGCCCCGGGCGACCAGGTCGCCGTGCTGGCCGGCGGCTGCTTCTGGGGCCTGCAGGCCGTGTTCGAGCACGTCAAGGGCGTCAAGCAGGTGTGGGCCGGCTACGCGGGCGGCAGCGCCGACACCGCCAGCTACTTCCGCGTGGCCGACGGCGACACCGGCCACGCCGAGTCGGTGAAGATCGTCTACGACCCGCGCCAGGTCAGCTACGGTACGCTGCTGAAGGTGTTCTTCGCGGTGGCGCACGACCCGACCCAGCTCAACCGCCAGGGCCCGGACCACGGCACCCAGTACCGTTCGGAGATCTTCACTACCAACGACACGCAGCGCGGCGTGGCGCTGGCGTATATCCGCCAGCTCGATGCGGCGAAGGTCTACGAGGCGCCGATTGTGACCAAGGTGGAGCCGCTGCCGGCGTTCTACATGGCCGAGGGCTACCACCAGGACTACTACCGCACGCACTCCAACGACCCGTACATCGTCTACAACGATGCGCCCAAGGTCGCCGCGCTGCGCAAGCTGATGCCCGAGCTATACCAGACCGAGACATCCCTGGCCGAAGCGCAGCAGCGATGAGTCGATGAAGCATGGCCAATAAAAAGGCCGCCCCGGGGCGGCCTTTTTCATTGAGGAAACCGCTCAGCCGGCGCGTGGTGGCGGCACCAGCCGCAGCCGGGTTGGCGGATTGCTGCCGCCGGACTTGAGCATGCGCAGCAGGTCAGGCACTTCCAGCGGACGGGCATACAGATAGCCCTGCCCTTCCTCGCAGCCGGCGCGCAGCAGGAACTCGTGCTGCTCCTCGTCCTCGATGCCCTCGGCGATGGCGTAGAGCTTGAGGCTGCGCGACATCGCCAGGATCGCCTCGACGATCGCCACGTCGTCCGGGTTGCGCGGGATGCCGGTGATGAAGGTGCGGTCGATCTTCAGGCACACCACGGCCGGCAGCTTCAGATACGCCAGCGAGGAGTAGCCGGTGCCGAAGTCGTCGATCGCCACGCCCACGCCCATCGTGTGCAGCGCGTACATGGTGCGGTGGGTGCCCTCGCCCAGACGCAGGATCGCGCTCTCGGTGATCTCCAGCAGCAGGCGCTTGGGGTCCACCTGGTAATCGCGCAGCGCCGTGTGCAGCCCCTCGATGAAGGCAGGATGGCCGAACCAGCTGGCCGACACGTTCACCGCCACGCGGATCGGCGCGATGTGCTCGCGGTCCCACTGGCGGATCCAGGCACAGGCCGCGCGCAGCACCCATTCGTCGATGCGGCGGATCAGCCCGAGGCTCTCGGCCATCGGGATGAAGCTGTCGGGCATTACCAGCCCGCGCTTGGGATGCTGCCAGCGCAGCAGCGCCTCCACCGCCACGATGCGCCCGCTGCGCAGCTCCAGACTGGGCTGGAACACCAGCCGGAACTCGTCGTTGGCCAGCGCCTGGCGCAGCTCCGAAGCCAGCTGCAGGCGCTTGCGAGCATCGGCCTGCATGATCGGCGAGTAGAAGCGGAACGCGTTGCGTTCTTCGCTCTTGGCCGCGTACATCGCCGCGTCGGCGTTGGTGATCAGGGCAGCCGGATTCTCGCCGTCCAGCGGATAGCTGGCGATGCCGATACTGGCGCTGAGCACGATCTCGTAGTCGTCCACCGAGATCGGCGCGGCCAGCGCCGTAAGCAGGCGGCTGGCGATGCCGGCGGCGCCATCGCGGGTGTCGATGTTGGTGGCCAGCACGGTGAATTCGTCGCCGCCGATGCGCCCACCGACGTCGCCCTCGCCCAGCTCCGCGTTGATGCGCTCGGCGACCTTGGCCAGCAGGCGGTCGCCGATGGCGTGGCTGTAGCTGTCGTTGACGATCTTGAACGCGTCCAGATCGATGAACAGCACGGCCACGCAGCGCCGCGCCCGCGAGGCCTGCTCCAGCGCGGCCGAGCACCGGCGCTCGAACTCGGCGCGATTGGCCAGCCCGGTCAGCGGATCGTGGGTAGCCAGGTGCTCCAGCCGGCGCTGGTCGGCCTTGGTGGTGGTGATGTTGGTGAACACCGCCACGTAGTGCAGTACTTGGCCGGCATCGTCGCGGATGGCGCTGATGCTGAGCAGCTCCGGATAGGTGCTGCCGTCACGACGGCGGCTCTTCACCTCGCCGCGCCAGTTGCCGCCCAGTTCGATCGAGCGCCACACGCTGTCCGGCAGCGGCTTGTCGTCGGCCAGGCTGCGAGTGTCGTCGAAGCGCAGGCCCTGCAGGGCCTGCACGGTAAAGCCAGTGATCTCCACGTGTGCGGCGTTGACGGTGACCACCCGGCGCTCGGCGTCGGCGATGATCACGCCCTCGGCGATGCTGCCCAGCGCCTTGGCGGCCACGCGACGTTCGCGTTCCATCGCGACGCGCTCGGAAATGTCGCGCACGATCGCCTGGCTGATCTCGGTATCGCCCCAGCGCGCGATGGAGCTGCGCGTTTCCACCGGGCGCACCTGGCCGTCCCGGTCCAGCAGCGAGGTGAGTGCCACGTCGCCCTGGCGATGGCCGGGCAAGGAGAGCGTGTTGTCCACGTCCAGCGGATCGTGTGCAAACAGGGAGGAGAAATCCTTGCCAACCAGCTCGCGCTCGGTGCGGCCCGTCCACGCGGCGGCAGTGCGGTTGGCATCCAGGATGCGACCGCTGCCGCGATCGACCATGACGATGGCGTCGCCGGCGCTGTCGAACAGCAGGCGATAGCGCTCTTCGCTGCCGCGGATGCTCTCAACGATGCGCAGCGCCATCCACATCCACAACCCGGCAGCCAGGCAGAACGCGCCGAGCACGCACCAGAACAGCACCTGCCCCGCCCACACCGCACCCTTGACCATCTCCACCGAGAACAGCTCGGTGCGCGGTTGCATGTAGACGTTGAGCGCGTTGATGCGGGCGCGCAACTGCGCCACCGTCCGCAGCGGCGGCGTACCGGCGGCGTAGTCGCGCTCGAGCTGGTCGGCGATGCGCCCCAGCTCGGCGATGGACGCGTCGGTGGAGCGCCAGGCGTCCAGCGAGGCCTGCATGTGCGGGGCGCCGGTGAAGTGACGCATCATGAAAATCATGCCCGACTGGGCCGCCGGCATGATGTTGCCGCGGCGGAAGACCTCGTCGAGGTCTTCCTTGCGGTAGTGCCCGGAGGCGATCGCGTCGCGACCCCAGCGGTCGCCATCGAGCAGCTTGAAGTTGCGCCGGAAACTGGCCAGGTCGGCCGGCGCACCGCTGAGGGCATAGTTGTCGAGGTCGATCACGGCCTGCTTCTGGGCTTTGGACCAGATGCTCTCGCTGTTGAGGAAACCAGCGAGAGTCACCTGGACCTGCAGCACGCCCCAGGTCATGGCCATGATCAACACCACCGCCGACGCAAGCGCGTAGGCCAGCGGCATCAGGCGCCGTGACAGGGACCGCTGCACATTCAAACTGTTACCGACGAAACGCATTGCATGCCTGTTCGCTGAAGGACACCAACCCGTGTCCGCCGTTCCAGTTTCCCCTTCCGCGACAATCCTTTACGCCGCAGCTTCACTCAATACCAGTCGGTCCGGGCAGTTCTGGATGCATCGATCGCCCAGCAGGATCATGCTGGTGTAGCTGCGCTTGATGCACTCGGCCAGATGCGCCACGTCATCGGCCGAGGGCTCCGGTCCCATCAGCGTGCAAACGATTTCCAGGGCTTCCCACGGGTGAGTGTCGTCATAAGCGGCATGCAGGTGCAACCACTTTAATGCCGACGTACGCACTGAAGGATCAAAGCTTTCCCGATACTTCGTGTTGTCATAGATCATCTGTGACCACTCTCCGGTCACCCCTTCGATGGCGTAGTTGGTGGCGACGATACCGGCCGCGAGAGTTCCGCGGTTGCAGATGTCCTCGCACCAGCGCGACAGGCCATCGGTGCCGTGCGGCGGGTGATCGTGCAACAACCGCTCCCGCGCCACCCCCGCCCCCTCGGCCCAGCTGAGCCAGTATTCGGCGTGGTTCTGCTCCACCCGGATATTGCGCACCAACCAGCGCCGGGCCAGGTTGTCGCCCGGGCTGCGGCCGTACCGGGTTTTGAGCAGGCTCAGCGCCATGAAGCTGGGAAAGCGCTCGATGAAAGGCCACAGGCCCATCATGAAGTTGGCCGTGGACTCGTCGTCCAGGCGCAGGTCCATCATCAGCTTCCAGATCTCATGGTCGAGCACGCGCTGCTTGGTGCTCTCGCAGTCGGCCACCATGTCCTGCGCCCACTGGGGGTAGCTGGACAGCTCGGTGAGCGGGCCGGTGCGTTCGAAATGCTTGTTCATGTGTTGCTCCTTTCCTCAGACGGTTCGATGGCTGCCGGGCAGCCGACGTGCGGATGCACGCCGGACACGATGCCGTCGACCGGACAGCCGCAGTCGCCGGCAAATCGGGTATCCGCAGGGTGGGTCAGTGGGCCACCTGTCCGGGCACCTGAGGAATACACAACGCTGAGAGGAGGGTTGCCGCGGCATGCCGCGGGACCGGAGCAGCCCGGCAGGCGCTTTGGCCGCGAACGGACGAAGGCATGAGGACCCACACGGACCATGCAAAGAGAGACATCGATATCCCGGGATGGACAGCCCCCGGGCTAGGGCGATCCGCCCGATTCTTACCGCAAACGCGCTTCGCGTCGCGCCGACCGCGAGCGGGCGGGCGAGGGACTTGCGGGCGCGGGGCGGGTCGGCGGCGGTGCCAGCTCCGCACGCAGGAACTCCACGAACGTGTGGATCAGCAACGAGGACTGGCGATGCTGGGGATACACCGCGTGCACCGCGGTGACCGGCGGCCGGTAATCGTCCAGCACGGTCACCAGGGCGCCGCTGTGCAGCGCCTGCCCGACGATGAAGGTGGGCAGCCGCGCGATCCCCAAGCCCTGGATCGCCGCATCGCGCATCAGCTCGCCGTTGTTCGCCCGGTAGCGCCCGCGCACCGTCACCGGTGCCGTCAGCTTGCCGAACACCCACTCCACGTGCGGGCCGTGCCCGTACAGCAGGCACTCGTGCGTGGTCAGCTCGGCCGGCGTGGTGGGCGCGGGACGCCGTGCGAGATACCCCGGGCTGCAGCACAGCACCAAGTCCACCGGCGCAATGCTGCGGGCGATCATCGACGAATCGGCCAGCGCGCCGATGCGGATGGCCAGGTCGTAGCCCTCGCCGAGCAGGTCGACGGTGCGGTCGCTGAGATCCAGCTCGATCGCCACCTGCGGGTAGGCGGCCAGGAATTGCGCGAGCAAGGGGCTCAGATGCATGGTGCCGAAGGACATCGGCGCGGTGATGCGCAGACGTCCGCGCGCCGATTGCCCGGCCCCGGTGATGGCCTGATCGAGCTCTTCCACTTGCTGCAGGATGCGCCGCGCCTGCTCGGCGTAGGCGCGGCCCAGGTCGGTCGGCCGCAGGTGACGCGTGGTGCGTACCAGCAGCCGCGCGCCCAATTGCTCCTCCAGCGCCATCACCCGCCGGCTGATGAACTGCTTGGACAGTCCCAGCCGGTCCGCGGCCGCCGTGAAGCTGCCGGTATCCAGCGTGGCGACGAACAAGCGCATGTCATCGAGCTGACTCATTGTCAATCTCAGGCGGACGATGATACGCATGTTAGGCGATTTATCGCCTGAATTGGCGACATTAAAGTGCCCGCCACGTCACCGGCCCCCGAGCCGTTTTCCTTCCCGCCTGTCGAGGTATCGCCATGAATACGCAGAACGCTTCCACTTCCCTGCTCGCCCGCGCACTGCTGGCGAGCCTGTTCCTGATCAGCGGCTTCGGCAAGCTGGCCGCGCCGGCCGCCACCAAGGCCTACATCGCCTATGCCGGCCTGCCGCTGCCGGACCTGGCCTACGTCATTGCGGTGGTGGTCGAGGTGGGCTTCGGCCTGGCGCTACTGGCCGGTTACCGCACCCGCCTGGTGGCGGCGCTGATGGCGCTGTTCGCGGTGGCCACGGCGCTGGCCTTCCATGACCACTTCGGTGACCAGAACCAGTTCATCCACTTCCTGAAGAATCTCGCGATCGCCGGCGGTCTGCTGCAGTTCGCCGCCACCGGAGCGGGAGACTACAGCCTGGATGCCGTGCGTCAGCGGCGCCGCACGCTGGCCTGATCCACTAAAGCAAGACAAACCGATGGTCGAACCTGCCGCAAGGCGGTTCGGCCATCGGCTCTTCCATTGTTCGTGTGCGGGGCCGTAAGCAAGCCGTGGCGCGCTCCAGCATTCACGCGAAAGCGCTCGTGGCTGCGCACGTCGTCAATATTGCCGCCCTGCCCCACGGGCGGCCCCGCTTTTGGGCACACCAGGATGTGCCAGTCCGCCTCAGCAAAACGACCGGATCCACCGATTCACAAGGCATACACCTTACTGAATCAATGTATCCATATGATTTAAATAATAATTTTTGACGTACACGTACGAACGGAAGGCTGGGCCCGGCGGTCTTAACATCGATGTCGCGGTTCCAGCGCCGGTCCCGGTTTACCCTCCGCACCCCGCCCGTTTCCGTCAGGTTCCCTCCCTCGCCATCGATTCACCTGTTCCAGAACGACCAGGGACCGCGTCGATGTCGTCAGCTCAGGGACGGCCTTTCCATGCCCGGCGCGCGCCGGGATTTCTCCCCTTCGTTGCACGCCTCTGGCGCGCGCCAGGAGAGCGCGTCCCCACGGATGACCTTCACCCATGCCGGATCGGCATCACGACCTGCGCCACTTGGGACGGTGGCCGGTCGCCCCTCGACGGCCATGCGTCACGCATTGGGCCGCACTCAACACGCTGGGCCGGGATGCCCGCCTGCACTGGATACATCCCTCATGAAGAACCCTTTCACCCGCTCCACGCTGCGCCTGGCTCCGCTGGCCGCCGCGCTCTCGCTCACGGCCATCGTCCCGCTGCATGCCCAGACGGCCGTGCCGAAGACACCGATCTACGGCGTCACGCTCGACACCATCGCCCACCTCGACAAGACCATCACCTCGCTGCAGAAGCTGCCCTACCGGCCCACCGTCCGTGTGGTCTTCGACCCAGGCACCACCGCCGCCGACTACTACCCGGCCCTGGTCAAGCTGCACCAGGTCGCGTACGTGATGGGCGAGATCCTCGACTCCTCCGAGTTCCCCACCGATCTGGCCAGCTACAAGGCCCGCACGCAGAACTTCGTCTCCGGCCTCAACGGCCTGGTCGACGTCTGGGAGATCGCCAACGAGATCAACGGCGAATGGTTACGCAAGGACCCCAGCGGCAGCGACGCCACGGTGAACGCCGAAGAGGCAGCGATCGGCCAGATGGTGGCCGCCGCACACAGCATCGTGAAGGGCGTCGGCGGCAAGACCGCCATCACGCTCTACTACAACGACGACAGCAAGGGCACCAACTGCTGGGAGAAGCCGCAGGACTACTGGAAGACCTGGCCCACCAGCTTCCTTTCCGCCACCGTGCGCCAGCAGACCGACTACGTGCTCTTCAGCTACTACCCGTACAAGGACTGCCCCAACCTCAAGCCGTCGTGGAACGCCGACTTCGCCGCGCTGGAGACGATCTTCCCCAACGCCAGGGTCGGCTTCGGCGAGATCGGCACGTCGAGCAAGTCGGCACCCTACTCGGTGCAGTCGAACCTGATCACCACCTACTACCCGATGGTGAACTCCAGCACCGACCCGCGCTTCGTCGGCGGTTTCTTCTGGTGGTACTACGCCGAGGAGATGGTGCCGTACACCAACACCTACTGGACGCTGCTGCGCAACACCGTCCAGCCGTTGAAAGTGCCGAAGTAACGCGCCGGCATCATCAGCACGGCACACGGGAGCGGCGGCACGGGTTATCGTGCCGCCCTTCCCGTTTCCCGCCGTGAGCCTGACGCCTTGAACTACCGCTGGATCCTCTTCGACGCCGACGACACGCTGTTCCACTTCGACGCCTACCAGGGCCTGCGGCGCATGTTCGAGCGCCATGCGGTGGACTTCACCCAGGCGCACTACGCGCAGTACCAGGAGATCAACAAACCGCTGTGGGTGCACTACCAGAACGGCGCCATCACCGCGACCGAGCTGCAGACCACCCGCTTCGAAAGCTGGGCGCGCCAGCTCGGCGTGAGCTCGGCCGAGCTCAACGAGGCATTTTTGCTGGCGATGGCCGAGATCTGCACTTTGCTGCCCGGTGCGCAGGCGCTGATCGATGCGCTCGCCGCCGCGCAGGTGCGCATGGGCGTGATCACCAACGGCTTCACCGCGCTGCAGCTCGCACGGCTGGAGCGCACCGGCCTGCGCGGGCACTTCGACCCGCTGGTGATCTCCGAGCAGGTGGGCGTGGCCAAGCCGGACGTGCGCATCTTCGAGCACGCCCTGGCCGGCATGGGTGACCCGCCGCGCGACCAGGTGCTGATGGTGGGCGACAACCCGCATTCGGACATCGTGGGCGGCCTCGCTGCCGGCCTGCACACGTGCTGGTTCAATCCGCACGGGCACGAGGTTCCCGAAGGCATCACGCCGCACCACCAGGTGCGTTCGCTGCCCGAATTGCAGGCCCTGCTATTGGGCTGAAAACTCCCCATTCGAGGTAGCGGGTCGCGCCCGCGCGGTGCGACGATGCACGCCGGCAATAGGCGATGGGGAGACACCATGGGCACGAACACCACCGCACTGCGTCGGGCCGATCAGATGTTTCCCGTGCTGCCGCCGGAGGACATCGCGCGCATCCGGCGCTTTGGCGAGCCGCGCGACTACGCCGCCGGCGAGGCGGTGTTTCGCACCGGGCAGCGTGGCATCGGAATGATCCTGGTGCTTGCCGGCCGGGTGGACATTACTCAGCACGATGGCGCCGGCCAAGTGATGGAAATCGCCCACCACGGCCCGGGCGAATTCATGGGCGAGGTCAGTGGCCTGACCGGCAAGCCGACCCTGGTCGATGGCGTCGCCGCCGAGCCGGTGCAGGCGCTGTGGCTCAGCCCCGAGCAACTGCGGCGGCTGATCGTGGCCGAGGCGGATCTGGGTGAACGACTGATGCGCGCGCTGATCCTGCGTCGCACCAGCCTGATCGAATCCTGCGCGACCGGGCCGTTGGTGATCGCCGAGTCGGACGACCCCGGTCGCGCGCGCATCGGCAACTTCCTGCGCCGCAACGGCTTCCCGTTCCGCGCCGTCACGCCCGATCAGGACCCGGCCCTGGCCGATCTGCTGGCGCCCTACCGCGACCATCCGGAGAGCTGGCCACTGGTGCTGCTGGCTGACGGCCGCCTGCTGCGCAACCCGGCCGAGCAGGCGCTCGCCGAGGCGCTGGACATGGTCGGCAACGAGGCCGCCGAACGCATCTACGATGTCGCCGTGGTCGGCGCCGGCCCGGCCGGGCTGGCCACCGCCGTGTATGCCGCCTCCGAAGGGCTGGCCGTGGTGGTGCTCGACGCCAAGGGCTTCGGCGGCCAGGCCGGCGCCAGCGCGCGCATCGAGAACTACTTCGGCTTTCCCACCGGGATCACCGGCCAGGCGCTCACCGCGCGCGGCTTCGTGCAGGCGCAGAAGTTCGGTGCGGAGATCGCCATCCCCGCCTGCGTCGCCGCGCTGGACTGCGAGGCCGCCGACGGCATCCACCGCCTGCGCACCGAGGACGGCCGCATCTGGAGCGCGCGCACCGTGGTGATCGCCAGCGGAGCGCGCTACCGCCGCCCGCCGCTGGAGCACCTGGCCCATTTCGAGGGGCGCGGCATCTGGTATTGGGCCTCGCCGATGGAGGCGCAGCTGTGCGTTGGCCAGGAGGTGGTACTGGTGGGTGGCGGCAATTCCGCCGGCCAGGCGGCCG
Organism: Dyella sp.; assembly: GCF_051962475.1. Classification (GTDB taxonomy): domain Bacteria; phylum Pseudomonadota; class Gammaproteobacteria; order Xanthomonadales; family Rhodanobacteraceae; genus Dyella_A. Next base: position 59,931 of record NZ_JBQCCF010000019.1, on the reverse strand, counting down.
TCTATCTCGCGGCGCACGCGCTCAAGGTGCGCATGATGGTGCGTGCCGACGGCCTTGCCGCCACCATGTCGCGCTACCTGATCGACCGCATCGAGGCGAATCCGGCGATCGAGCTGATGATCCGCACCGAGATCGTGGCGCTGGACGGCGACGCGCGCGGCCTGCAGTCGGTGCGCTGGCGAAACCGTGACAGCGGCGAAGAGACCGAGGCGCCGATCCGCCACGTATTCCTCTTCATCGGTGCCGAGCCGGCTACCGAATGGTTGGCCAGCTGCAAGCTCGATACCGACCGCCACGGTTTCGTACAGTGCGGCGGCGACCCGGCCTACCCGCTGGCCACCAGTCGACCGGGCGTATTCGCCATCGGCGACGTGCGCGCCGGATCGGTCAAGCGCGTGGGTGGCGCCATCGGCGAGGGCGCCACCGTGGTGGCGCAGATTCACGCCTGGCTCGCGCAGCGCGTTCAGGAGGGTGCCGCGGCCGAGGTTTCCGCATGATCACGTTGCGCAATCCGCTGGGGCAGTCGCTGCTGCGGTTGCAGGGCGACATGGTGCGCAACGGCCGTGGCGATGCGCTGGCCCGCGTGGACGGCCCCACCCTGCGCAACCAGGACGGTGCCCGGCTGGCGCACGTCGACGCGATCGCATCTTCCTCTCGCCCTAGCAGCCCTAGCTGCAGCTGGCCGGCGATCGCCTGCTGACCCGCGCGGGCGTCGCCGTAGCCACGGTGGACCGTGGCACCGCGACCGAAAAGGCGCTGCTGGGGGCGGCCTTCGCGCTGTTCTGCAGCGACGGCTGATCGCGATCGCCTTGCCGCGCGACGCGTCACGCGACGCCGCCTCCGGCAAAGGTGTCTGATGCGTCTTTCCCCACAGGAGGCGCGTCATGATCACGTTGGGCATGGAAGAGGAAGTACAGGTGGTGGATGCGAGCGGCGAGCTGGTGCCGCACGACTTCACCGAGGGGCTGGCCGACTGCGCCAGCAGCGAGGGTGCGATGGATCGGGAGATCCATCGCTGCGTCATCGAACTGAAGACGCGCATCTGCCACGGCGTGCCCGACCTGGTCGCCGCACTGGGCACGCTGCGCACCCAGGCCCGGCGCAAAGCCGCGGCGCAGGGCCAGCAGATCCTGATCGCCGGTGTGCATCCCACGGCCCGCTGGCAGCAGCAGGCAATGCACGGCGGTGCGGCGTTTCCGCACTACGCGGCCCTGGTCGAGGAATACCAGGACGTCGCCCGCAGCGCCTTCAGTTTCGGCATGCACCTGCACCTGGGTTTCGCGCCCGGCGCGCCGCGCATGGCGATCTTGAACCGGCTGCGCCACGTGCTGCCCGAGGCGCTCGCGCTGTCGGCCAGCTCCCCGTTCTTCGAAGGTCGCGACACCGGACTGCACTCGTGGCGGCACAGCCTGCTCGACCGCTACCCGCGCATGGGCACGCCCGACGTATGGGACAGCGAGGCCGCCTACGACACCCATGTACAGCGCCTGCGCCGCACCGGCTGCATCGGCCCCGAGCAGGGTCTGTGGCAGGACCTGCGCCTGCACCACCGCTACGGCACGCTGGAGGTGCGCATCATGGACACGCACCCGGATCTGGCGCGTATCGGCCTGATCGCCACGCTGCTCAAATGGGAGGCCGAAACGCTGGAGCTGGAGCTCGCCCAGGGCCGCGCCGGGCCACCGTGGCCGCGTGCGTGCATCGACGAGAACAAGTGGCGCGCGCGTCGCCACGCGCTGCAGGCGCGCTGGATCGACTGGGATCGCGACGAGGAAGTGTCCACGGCGCAGCGCTTCGAGCGCTGGTGGTCGCGCCTGGCCCCACGTGCGCAGCACGCCGCCGAGCGGCATTTCTGGGAGCGCGAGCTGGCCGCCGCGCTCGACGAGGGCAGCTTCGCAGACCACCTGCGCCAGCAACTGCGGGCCGAGGGTGGCGACTGGCGCGCCACGCTGCGCTGGATGATGGCGCAGGCTAACGAGGATGCCTGTTCGTTGCCGCGCGCGGAGGGCTGGTCATGAGCCCGCTGCCGCAAGTGCACCTGCACCGGCTCGGCGCCGATGCGCTGGGCCAGGCCCTGGCCGACGTGCGCGCGCCGCATCTGCCGCAGAGCCAGATGTCCGACCACTACGCCGTCGGCAACTCCGCGCTGCATGCGGCGCTGAAGACGAAAGTGGCGCACCTGGTCGACGCGCTCGGCCCGCAGTTGCGCCGGCCGCGTCCGCACTGGCACGGCGCGCAGGCCGACGTGCTGGCGCTGGACCTGGCCTTCGTCGAGCATCCACGGCAGCCGTTCGAGCTGGCCTGGGTGGAGATCCAGGCGTTCACCTCGATGCTCCCGACCTTCCACACCCTGCATCAGGCACAGCGCCGCCTGCATCGGCTGGACCGCCACTGGTTGCCGCACGATCCCGTGCCCCATGCCGGGGACTGGGCCAGTCACCTGCGCCGCTGGGTGGCGCCAAAGCCGGCCACCGTGCTGATCGAGGATCGCCCGCGCGAGCGCGCCACCTGGCCCGACCTCGACGCCGCGCGCCACTGGTGGCAGGTGGCCGTGCACGACTGGAGCGAACTGATCCCCGCGCACGGAATGCTCTATCACCCGGGCACGGCGCGCCACTTCGGGCACGTGTGGAACCGGCTGATCCTGTCCGACCTGTCGCCGTTCGAGCGCCGCCGCGCCGAGGCCACGCTGATCGCCGCCGACCGCATCAGCTGGCACAGCCACCCGGCCTGGTACGAAGGCATCCACAAAGGCAGCCTGGCCGACGTCGCCCTGGCCGAACACGAAGCCTGCCACTGGGTGGAATCCAGCCCGCTATGCGCCAATGGCTGGCAGGCGGCCGACACCTGGGTGGCCAAGGCGGTGGGCGGCCATTCCGGCAGCGGCCTGCTGCTCACGCCCACCGCCGAACAACTCGCTGCCCTACCCACCCCGCGCCAGTGGATCGTGCAGAACCGCTTTCGCCAGACTCCGATCGGCGCGCATCCGGACACCGGCTTGCCGCTGTTCGGCGAGGTGCGCTGCATGCTCGGCCTGGAACAGGACCGCCCACCGTGGGTGATGGCCTGGATCCTGCGCCTGTCCACCAACGGCATCGCCACACTCACCGGCCGGCAGACCGTGCCTGGCGAAGGTATGACGATGCTGTATTTCGACAGGAGCGAGGCATGAGGCATCCGCGCGCCACCACCGCAGCGCTCCGTCGCCCACACGGTGGGCTCCTACAAGAGCCCCTTCCTGTAGGAGCGCACCCCGTGCGAGACATGCTGGCCCGGCATGCTGGCCCGGTATGCGGTTGCCGTGGACCTGCGCTTCGACTTCGCTCGCTGACGCAAGCTACGCTCGGCGCGAACGGGCATCGAACACGGGAGACATCATGAGCCGCAGGAAGAGTGCGCCATCCACAAGGCTGGGTAAGACGCGCGCATGAGCACGGTCTTCCTTACCGGCGCCAGCGGTTTTCTGGGCGGTCACCTGTTGCGCGAACTGCTCGCCGCAGGACATGAAGTGCGCGCGCTGTCGCGCAGCGTGGCGACCGACGCCGAGATCGCCGCCGCGGGCGGACGCCCGGTACATGGCGATCTCGCCGATGCGGCGATGCTGGCGCGAGGGATGGCCGACTGCGATGCGGTGTTCCACGCCGCGGCCGACACCAGCATGTGGCGCCAGCACGCTGCACGGCAAACCGCCACCAACGTCACCGGCACCGAGAACCTGCTGCGCGCGGCGAAACAGGCGGGCGTCGCCGCGTTCCTGCACACCTCCTCGGTTTCGGCGTACTCGCACATGGCGCATGGCACGATCAGCGAAGCCACGCCGCAGCGCGGCGGCGAGAGCTGGGTCAACTACGAGCGCAGCAAGTACCTCGCCGAGCAGGTGGTGCGAAGCAGCGCGATGCCGTGGATCGTGTTCAACCCCTCGCACATCCTCGGCCCCGGCGATCGGCACAACTGGTCGCGGCTGATCCGCCTGGTCGACGCGCAGCAGCTTCCCGGCATTCCCCCGGGCATCGGCGCCTTCGCCGACGTGCGCGAGATCGCCCGGGCGCAGGTGCGGGCCTGGCAGCGCGGGCAATTCGGCGAGACTTATCTGCTCGGCGGCGAGCAGGCGAGCTTCGTCGATTTCGTCCACCGCGTCGGCACGGCGCTGGGCCGACGCACGCCGCGTAGCGCCACGCCGGCATGGGTGCTGATGGCCTACGCACGGGTACTCGACCGGCTCTCGCGCCTCACCGGTCGCGAACCGCAGGTCACGCCCGAGGGTGCCGCCCTCACCTCGCACGTGCTGCGGGTGGATTCGAGCAAGGCGCGGCGCGAGCTGGATTACGTGGAGACCCCGCTCGACGCGCTGCTGGCCGACACCCTGGTGTGGATGCGCGACGAGGGCATGCTGACCGCTCGCCAGCCGGCCTAGTGTGACGACACGTAATCGGCATTGGCGTGCGCCGGCGGCACGGAGAAACTCGCCCGCATGCGCCGCGCTTCCGCCGCCGGCGGCAACCCGAACAGCCGCCGGAACTCCCGGTTGAACTGCGAGGCGCTCGCGTAGCCCACGGCATGACTGGCCGCCTCGGCCGTCATGTCCTGGCGCACCATCAGCAAGCGTGCCTGGTGCAGCCGCGTGGACTTCACGTACTGCATCGGCGACGTCTGGGTGATCGCTTTGAAATGACTGTGGAACGTGGGCACGCTCATGCCCGCCTCATCGGCCAGTTGTGCCAGGCCGAGCGGCTGCGCGTAGCTGGCGTGGATGCGCCGCAGCGCCTTGCCGATCTTGCCAAATTGCCCCTGCATCGCCAGCGCCGAGCGCATTGCCGGACCCTGCGCGCCGGTGAGCACGCGGAAGTACAGCTCGCGCACCAGTGCATGGCCCAGCACCTTGGCATCGAGCGGGCGGTTCAGCGCATCCAGCAGACGCAGCACCGTGGCGCGCAGCCCGGCGTCCAACGGGCTGGAAACCATGCTCTGCGGCGCATCCGCGATCGGCGGCACGGGATGCCGATCGATCTGGATCATCAGTTCCGCCGCGAGCCGGAAATCCAGGTGCAGGTAGATCGCCAGCAACGGCCGCTCCGCCATCGCCTCGGTCTCCATCGTGAAAGGCACCGGCACCGCCACGGCGAGGTAGTGCTGCTCGTCGTACAGATAGACCTGGTTGCCGAAATAGCCGCGCTTGCGGCCCTGGCCGACGATCACGATGCCCGGGTCGTACAGCACCGGCGTGCGCGCCAGGGCGCGGTCCGAACGCAGGATGCGCACATCGGGCAAGGCGGCGAGGTTGTATCCCTCCTGCGGAGCCAGCGCGCGCAGCAAGTCCGCCATCGGCTGTCGCGCACCCGGTCGCGTGCCGGGATCGGCTTTTTTCATGCGAGGCCACCAGGTCATAGAAATAGGCAATACAAGGAGAATACCCGGCCTCGAACCGCGCGCGGCCGCAACGCACCATGACGCCCTCTTCGGCCACCATGGAACGAATTCATGACAGCGACAAAGACCTTGCTCATCACCGGCGTCAGCAGCGGCTTCGGTCGGGCGCTCGCGCAGGAGGCCCTGGCGGAAGGGCATCGCGTGGTCGGCACCGTGCGCAGCGAAAAGGCCAAACGCGAGTTCGAAGCCCTTGGGCCGAAGGCGGTCGGCCGCGTGCTCGATGTGACGGAATTCGAGGCTATCAATGGGGTCGTCGCTGAGATTGAGGCCTCGACCGGGCCGGTCGATGTGCTAGTCAACAATGCCGGCTACGGCCACGAAGGGGTGCTCGAGGAATCCCCGCTGGCCGAAATGCGTCACCAGTTCGACGTGAACGTATTCGGCGCCGTGGCCATGATCAAAGCCGTGCTGCCCCACATGCGCGAGCGACGCCAGGGACACATCCTCAACATCACCTCGATGGGCGGCTTCATCACCCTGCCGGGCATCACCTATTACTGCGGAAGCAAGTTCGCCCTGGAGGGCATCTCCGAAGCTTTGGGCAAGGAACTGGCCCCGTTCGGTATCGCCGTGACCGCGGTCGCGCCCGGCTCGTTTCGTACCGATTGGGCCGGCCGTTCGATGGTGCGCACACCACGCTCCATTCCGGACTACGACCCGTTGTTCGATCCGATCCGCCAGGCGCGCGAGGAAAAGAGCGGCCGGCAACTGGGGGATCCGGTAAAAGCGGCGCGCGCGATGCTGGCTGTCATCGCCAGCGACGCCCCGCCGGCGCACCTGCTGCTGGGCAGCGATGCGCTGGAACTGGTCCGCGGCAAACTCACGGCGCTCGCCACGGACATCGACACCTGGGAATCGATCACGCGCTCGACCGACGGTTGAGCTTAGCCGCCGACTTCCCAAAGGCTAAAGCCATCGCCGAAGGCGCCCAGGAGAAGGCACCACACCACTCGCTTACTCCGACACCGCCAACACGCACTCGTCCGCACCCCACGCCCGGCAGCAGACGTTGAACAGGCTCACTTCGTGCGAAGGCAGTACGGGCGTCAGCACGCCATGCAGCAGACCGGAGAAGAAGGCACAGCCGGAGTGACCGGCCTGGGTGCACAACGGACTCTCGCGCAGGTGCAGTTGGCTGCCTTGGGCGTCGACTGTCACCAGCGCGCTCAACGCGCGTACGCCGGCGCTGGCGATCGCCTCGTCGAGTGATCCAACTATGGTCGAGCCGGGTTCACGCATCGCCAGCCACTCGCCGATGCGTTGGCCTGCCAGCTGCAGAGTCGGCTCGCGGGCGCCGGGAGCCAGCGTGCGGTCCAGGTCCAGCAACGCAGGTACGAGCCGCTGCGGATAGAGCTCATCCACGTCCGCCAGCAGTCGTGCCACGGCGGTCACGTCCGGTGGCAGCGGCGTGATCTCCACGTAGGGGTCCAGCGGTGCTGGCGCGGGGGCCGGGGGCGGCGGTGGCTGTGGCAGCGCGAACTCCGGATCCGTCACCCATAGCGGCTCCGGCTTCGCTGGTGGCGGAGGCGGCTCGACTTGCAGCGGCGAGCCGAGCGGCGACGGTGACCCGGACGGCAGCAAGGGCTCGCCCTGCAGAATCGGCTCGGCCTCCACGCGCGGCTCCACGCGCGAAATCGGCGGAACGGCGTCGAAGGCCGCAGCGAGCGCCGGAGCCGGAGCCGCATCGAAGGCTGGCGGCATCGGGCGTTTGGGGGCGGCCGGTGCAGGCTGCGCTGGCGGCAGGGGCTCCGGGGCCGGCGGTGGCACGTAGTCGGAGTGGTCGATCCGCCGCGTCAACGCGAAGTGCGGGCGCATCTGCGCCCCATCCGCCGGTGCGATCTCGAAGCTGATCACCCGCTCGTGCTCGCCCAGCGCGCCATCCAGCGCCCGCTGGCGCCGCGCCGGCCCGCTGATTAGCAGGGTGAGCAGCGCGCCATGCGGGTCGGGCACCAGGCGCTGGCGCTGCAGGGTGAATCCACTGGCCGAAACGATCCGGCCGATTTCCATGAGCAGACCCTCACGCGTGTGCGCGAGGACCTGCACTTCCAGCTCGATCATCAGGCCCCCCTGTCTTCGATGCCGGTGATGCGTTGTGTTGTTTCGCTACCTTGCCACGAAACGCGCATCCGGAACCGTGATCGGAGGCGGCGCATCGCCACGAGCGATCACGGTTCCGTGCGACGGATGCGCACCGGCACGCCCTTGGAAGCCGGCGTCTTCGAGGCCTGATCGTGGTACCACAGCGGCACCAGGGGGTTCATTTCCGGGTAGTAGCCGCCGAGGCAACCATCGGGAAGGTTGAAGGCGACGACGGTCAGGCCGTTCACTTCGCGCTGCACATCGTCGCCCGCATCGCCGACCAGGCTCACCACGTCGCCTTCCTCGAGGCCGGCGCGCTCCATCTCCGCCGGATTGATCAGCACGATCTCGCGCGAGCCCTCCAGCCCGCGCAGGCGGTCGCTGTGGCCGTAGATGGTGGTGTTGAACTGGTCGTTGGAGCGCAGCGTAATCAGGTGATAGCGGCCCGGCGCCTCGCCCACGCCCAGCGAGGACAGCACGCTGGGATCGGTAAACTCGGCCTTGCCGCTGTCGGTCTTCCAGATACGCTCGTGCGCAGCGTTGCCGCGATAGAAGCCGCCGGGCTGGAACATGCGCTGGTTGAAATCGTGGAACTGCTCCGGGTAGGTCTCGGCGATCAGATCGCGGATCCGGCTGTAGTCGGCGATCCAGGCGTCCCACTGCAGCTTGGGGTTGGCCGCCAACGTGGCCTTGGCCATGCCGGCGACGATCGCCGGTTCGGACAGCAGGTGTTCGCTGGCCGGCTTGCGCTTGCCGATCGAGCCGTGGATGTGGCTGAAGCTGTCCTCGATCGACACCGACTGCGGCCCGCTCTGCTGCATGTCCTCCTCCGGGCGGGCCAGGCACGGCAGCAGGTAGGACACGCGCCCGTGCACCAGATGGCTGCGGTTGAGCTTGGTGGCGATGTAGACCGTGAGCGCCTGCTGGCGCCAGGCCGGCTCCATCACGTCGCGGTCGGGGATGGCGCGCACGAAGTTGCCACCCAGACTGACGAAGCCCTGCACACTGCCGTCGCGGATGCCCTCGCACGCGTCCACCGTAGTCAGGCCTTTTTCGCGCGGCGGCTCGAAATCGAACATCTCGGCGAGCCGGTCCAGCGGCACCAGCTCGGGCTTTTCCGAAATGCCCACGGTGCGCTGCCCTTGCACGTTGGAGTGCCCGCGCACCGGCGAGATGCCGGCGCCTTCGCGGCCGATGTTGCCGCGCATCAGCAGCAGATTCACCAGCATGCCGATGGCCTGCGAGCCGTGCACGTGCTGGGTGAGACCCATGCCGTACACGCCGATCACCCGCTCCGACTCGACATAGACGTCCGCCGCCGCCTCCAGGTCGGCACGGGTCAGTCCGGAGGCGCGCTCGATCTCGTCCCAGCCGGTGGCGCGCGCCTTGGCGACGAACGCCTCGAAGCCCTTCGTGTGCTGCTCGATGAAGGCGGCATCGAGCACGCGCGGGCCACCGGCCGCCTGCGCCGCGTCGTCGGCCACCAGCACGCGTTTGCACAGCCCCATCAAGGCCGCGATATCACCGCCGGGTTTCACCTGCAGGTACATGTGGGCCAGCTCGGTGGCATGCCCGGTAAGCATCTGCGCGGGATTCTGCGGATTGATGAAGCGCACCAGCCCCTGCTCGCGCACCGGGTTGAACACCACGATGCGGCAGCCGCGCTCGACCGCGCTCTTGAGGCCGTGCAGGAAGCGCGGGCTGTTGGTGCCGGGGTTCTGGCCGAAATAGAAGATGGCGTCGCAGTGCTCGAAGTCTTCCAGGATGCAGGTGCCCACCGGCGAGCCGGTGACCTTCTTCAGGCCGACCGAGGTAGTCTCGTGGCACATGTTGGAGCTGTCCGGCAGGTTGTTGTTGCCGTACAACCGGGCGAACAGCGCGTAGAGATACGACGCTTCCAGCGAGGCCTTGCCCGAGGCGTAGAACACCACCGACTTCGGCGCCAGCGCGTTGAGCTCGCGGGCGATGCCGGTGAAGGCCTCGTCCCAGCGGCAGGCGACGTACTTGTCGCTGGCCGGGTCGTAGCGCAGCGGCTCGGTCAGGCGCCCCTGCATCTCCAGGTCGTAGTCGGCCCAGTCCAGCAGTTCGGTGACGGTGTGCTCGGCGAAGAATTCCGGGGTGCAGCGATCGCGGGTGAGATCCCAGATGGTGGCCTTGGCGCCGTTCTCACAGAACTCGAACGGGTACGGGTGGGCCGGCTTGCCCCAGGCGCAGGAACTGCACATGTAACCGCCGGCCTTGTTCTGGCGCATCAGCGTCTCGGCGACCGCGGGCGTGGACAGCTCGCGCGCGAACACCTTGCCCATGCCCTTGAGCGAACCCCAGCCGCCGGCCGGGCCTTCGTACTGGATGGATTCGTCGTAGTTGTCGTGCTTGTCGCTCATGCCCGCCTCCAAACCCGTGCCAAGGGCGGAGCGTAGGCAGGCGCAACGGGAGGCGGCGTGAAGATGGCGCGCGCCGGGTCGCACGAGGATCCTGGCCGAGCGCGCGGGCATGACCAAGCAGAGCCTACCTGGTGGGTGCGCTCACCCAATCGGGCCACCTCACCAACGTCGCCGATCCGTACGATGGCCGCGCCAAGCGGGTGCTGTTGACCCGCCGCGGCATCAAGGCGATGGCCACGCTGATCGCGTTGAGCGCCACGTTCGAACAACGCCTGGCCGAGCGGCTGGTTCGGCTTGCACGACGCGCCCCGAGGCCTCTACCGCTTTCTCCTTGTTAGGGTTCGACAGCTCTCGTGCAGCCGCGCGCGCAGTCGAACCAGGCGGTGGCGTGCGGGTAGTCCAGCGTCATGCGGAAGTGATCGAACACATTGCCGCCGATCGCGCCTTCCGGCGGCTTGTCCATCATCTGCGCCATGAACTGGTGGAAATTCTTGTCTGGCCGCTCGGTGAACCACACCGGCCCCACCGTCCAACCGGCAATCACCAGTTTCGGCACCTCGATCAGCCGCATCACGTGTGACGGGCCGAACAGATCGTCGCCCTGCGTCACCACGCGCCAGTCCGGATGCGCGGCATGCCAGCGATCCAGCATGCTGGTGGTGATGTAGCTGGTGACGCCGAAGCCATGCACGGTCTCGGTGCCGACGATGCGCTTGCCCTCCGCCGTGGGATGCGCCGTGGCGCCCGTGTCGAGCAGAAAGTCGATCGGCTGGCCGTCGACCTGCACTACGATGCGCGGGAAATACAGGGCGGGCTCTCCTGCCTCATGCCGGAAACCCAGCGGCGTGCGGTGCGTGCCTACCGCAGGTGCCCAGTGACCGCCTTCGGCGACGAGGCGGTGCGCGGGATAGTCGAACGTCCACGCACGGGTGCCGAGGTAGCTCGCTCCAAGCTGCCCGTCTTCCCCGGTCTTCTCGTGCGGCACCTCGTTGATCATCACCGAGCCACCGCAGGCGCCCTGCGGCACAGGCAACCCAGCGCCGGGCTCGAACGTCGGCGCCGGCGCCACCCTGATCGAGGCGTCTTCGGCGCACGGCCCCGCCTTCAGATGCAGGTGGCTCGCGGTGCCGGCGGTGATCCAGTACATGCCGGCCGCACCGCCGCCACCGGTATCGACCAGCAGGTGCAGCGACTGCCCACCGGTAGTCTGCGGGGTGGCGTAGAAATGGCCGGCCTCGTACTGGGTGGGCACGGCCTGGGCCGTGGTGGCCGTTGCCGCGGCAAGCATGAGCGCGAGCATGCAGGTGTCCTCCATGGTTGACCGGGCCGATCGTGCGCCCCGCGCGCCAGCGCCGTCATATGCCAAAGGTGCCGTGCGCCGGCGTACCGTCGCCAAGCGCGGCCGACTGGGGTACATAAGACGGATTCGTGACCCGAGGGGAGCTTCATGCTGACTTGTCCGACGACTGCGGCGGCGCCGCGCTCCGCCCATCTCGCCATTGCAGCGGCCGCCTTCGCCGTGAGCCTGCTGGCGGGCGCCCCGGCACACGCCGATGAAGGCGCGCGTATCCCCTGGCAGCGCGAAGCGCAGGCGGTAACGATCACCCGCGACGACTGGGGCATCGCCCACGTGCACGGCAAGACCGACGCCGACGCGGTATTCGGCATGGCCTACGCGCAGGCCGAGGACGACTTCCACCGCGTGGAAACCAACTACCTGCTCTCGCTCGGCCGCATGGCCGAGGCCAAGGGTGAATCGGCGATCTGGCTGGATCTGCGCCAGCAGTTGTTCATCGATCCGGTCGAGCTGCAGAAGCTCTACGGTCAGAGCCCGGCGTGGCTGCGCCGGCTGATGGACGCCTGGGCGGACGGCCTGAACTACTACCTTGCCACGCATCCGGACGTGCATCCGGAAGTGATCACCCATTTCGAACCGTGGATGGCGCTCTCGTTCACCGAGGGCAGCATCGGCGGCGACATCGAGCGGGTCGATCTCAAGCAGCTCAAGGATTTCTACGGCCAGCCCGCGGATGCGCCGTTGGCGCAGGTGGAGGTGAAACCCAGCTGGGCCGAGCCGACCGGCTCCAACGGCATCGCCATCGCACCGAAGCTCACCGCCGACGGCCACGCGCTGCTGCTGATCAACCCGCATACCTCGTTCTTCTTCCGCTCCGAACTGCAGATGACCAGCGACGAGGGGCTCGACGCGTACGGCGCGGTCACCTGGGGCCAGTTCTTCATCTACCAGGGCTTCAACCAGCACGTGGGCTGGATGCACACCTCCACCGGCCTGGACGCGGTGGACGAGTTCGCCGAGACCATCGTGCGCAAGGACGGCAAGCCGTTCTATCGCTACGGCAAGGAACTGCGCCCAATGACCTCGCGAGAGATCACGCTGGTCTACCGCGCGAAGGACGGCTCGATGGCCAAGCGCACCTTCACTGCGTACTTCACCCACCACGGCCCGATCGTGCGCAAGGACGGCGACACCTGGGTCGCCGAGGCGCTGATGAACACGCCGATCCCGGCGTTGGAGCAGAGCTGGCTGCGCACCAGGACGCACGACCTGGCCAGCTACATGAAGGTAGCCGAGCTCAAGGCCAACTCGTCGAACAACACGCTGTTCGCCGACGATAAGGGTGAGACGGCGTTCCTGATGCCACAGTTCGTGCCCAAGCGCGATAACCGCTTCGATTACACGAAGCCCGTGGACGGCTCCGACCCGGCCACCGACTGGCACGGCCTCACCCCGCTGAGCCAGCTGCCGCAGGTGGTGAACCCGTCCAACGGCTGGGCCTTCAACACCAACGACTGGCCCTACTCCGCCGCCGGCCCCAACAGCCCGAAGCAGGCCGACTTCCCGCGCTACATGGACACCTTCGGCGAGAACCCGCGCGGCCTGCACGCCACGCGCCTGCTCACCGGCGCCAAAGAGGTGACGCGCTCGTCGCTGATCAGCATGGCGTTCGACTCCTACCTGCCGGCCTTCGCGCGCCAGCTGCCGGTGCTGATCCACGATTACGACGCGCTGCCGGCGAGCGATCCGCTCAAGAACAAGCTGCGCGGCCCGATCGCCCTGCTGCGCACGTGGGACTACCGCTGGGGCATCGCCTCGATGCCGACCACGCTGGCGGTGTTCTGGGGCGACACGCTGTGGGACGAGGTGAGCAAGGCGGACACCGCCGAAGGCCTGTCGATCTACGACGTGATGGCCGAGAAGGCCGGCCCGCAGCAACGCCTGCATGCGCTGGCCGAAGCGGTCGATCGCCTCGAACACGACTTCGGCCACTGGGGCGTGCCGTGGGGTGAGGTAAACCGCTTCCAGCGCCTCACCGGCGACATCCAGCAGCCGTTCGACGACGCCAAGCCGAGCATCCCGGTGCCGTTTACCTCCTCGCGCTGGGGCTCGCTGGCCTCCTTCGGCGCGCACCGCTGGCCGGGCACGAAGCGCTACTACGGCACCAGCGGCAACAGCTTCGTGGCGGTGGTGGAGTTCGGCCCGAAGGTGAGCGCCCGCGCGATCACCGCCGGCGGCGAGAGCGGCCATCCGGAGTCGAAGCACTTCAACGACGAGGCCGAGCGCTACACCACCGGCAACCTGCGCGAGGTGTACTTCTGGCCCGAGCAGCTCAAGGGCCACACCGAGCGCGTCTACCACCCGGGCCAGTGATGCAACGCGCCTCCTGCGGACCGTCGCGGGAGGCGCACCGCCTTACGCCGAACGTCGGAATACCCGACGGAACAGCGCCAGCACCGCCATGCTCGCGGCGCTGAAGCCGCCGAACATCAGTATCTCGAACGGCCACAGGTTGTGCGAGCTGGGATCACGTGCCACGCCCACCACGATGTTGAGCACGGCCCACGCCATCACCGCAGCCGGAATCGCGGCCAGTCCACGCCACAGGCCGCGCCATCGCCACAGCGCCCAGGCCGGGGCGACCAGCCCGATCAGGCCGATGGCGAACATCGCCAGCATGAAGGCGCTGAAGAACGCGATGCTTCCCGCGCTCACCGGCTCGCTCGCCGCCTGCTGCCGCGCGGCCTGTTGCTGCGCCTTGTCGCGCGCACGCAGGCGTTCCACCCATTCGGGCGGCGCCTCGTCCGCCGCCGGCTCGAATCCGCCGGTGAGGTGCACTGGATACGTGGCCACTACGGGCGTGTGGTCCAGGCGGCCGTCCCCGGCGGTGATGCGGATCTCGTCCACCTCGTCGCCCGGCTGCATGAAAAAGAACCAGCCCAGCGCCTCGCCCTCGCCGCTGTAGCGCGTCGACGGGCTGCTGCCGACCTTCGCTGGCTCGCCGTGGAAATACGGCTGGATCCAGATGCCGGCCGGCGTGGGGCTGCGGTAGGCCAAGCGCAGGTAGAAGTTCTGGTTGCGGCCGAGGGTGATGTCGTCACCCTGCGGCCAGGTGTCGGTGACCGACACGGTGACTGGCGAAAGTGTGTCAGTTGCGCTGATGCCGCCGGACGGCAACAGCATGACCAGCATAGTCAGCACCCAGGCGGCCCGGTGATGTGTGCGCATGTATTCCCCCGTTCCCGCTGCTGGCAGCAGTGTAGTGAGCCACAGGCGATCAAGGTCAATGCCGCTGCTGCGGCCGGGCCTAGGATGCCAGCGGCTGCCCCCGGACATCGATCATGAGCTCGCACATCCGCTGCCCCCTCCTCGCCACCCGTCTCGCCAGCGCGGACCACGCCGCCGGCTTCATCCGGCCCGGCATGACCGTGGGCATGAGCGGCTTCACCGGCGCGGGCTACCCCAAGCAGGTGCCGCTGGCGCTGGCCGCGCGCATCGCCGCGGCGCACGAACACGGCGAGCGCTTCGGCATCCGCATGCTCACCGGCGCCTCCACCGCGCCGGAGCTGGACGGCGTGCTGGCGCGCACCGGCGGCATCGACTTCCGCCTGCCCTACCAGTCCGATCCCGAGTTGCGCGAACGCATCAACCGCGGGCAGATCGACTACATGGACATCCATCTCGGCCACGTGGCGCAGTTCGCGCGCTCGGGCTTCTTCGGCAAGATCGACGTGGCGGTGATCGAAGTGGCGGCGATCCTGCCGGACAGCCGGCTCGTGCCCTCCACCTCGGTGGGCAACAACGCCACCTGGCTGGAACTGGCCGACGCGGTGATTCTGGAGGTCAACGTCGACCAGCCGGCCGCGCTCGAGGGCATGCACGACATCGCCAGTTGCCCGCCGCCGCCTCACGGCGTACCGATCCCGTTGACCTCGCCCGGCCAGCGCATCGGCGAGCCCTATCTGCGCGTGACCCCCTCCAAAGTGGTGGCAGTAGTGGAAACGCACGGGCCGGACCGGCTCACCCCGTTCGCCGCGCCCGACGACACCAGCCGACGCATCGCCGGTCATCTGGTGGAGTTCTTCCGCCACGAGGTGGCGCGTGGCCGCCTGCCGGCACATCTGCTGCCGCTGCAGTCGGGCGTAGGCAACATCGCCAACGCGGTGCTGGAGGGGCTGCGCGAAGGCGGCTTCGCGCAGCTCACCGCGTATACCGAGGTGATCCAGGACGCGATGCTCGGGCTGATCCGCGACGGCCTGATCACCATGGCCTCGGCCACCGCGCTGTCGCTGAGCCCGGCGGGTGTGGCGGATTTCGTGGCGCACATCGACCACTACCGCCAGCGCATCGTGCTGCGCCCGCAGGAGATCTCCAACCACGCCGAGCTTATCCGCCGCCTCGGCTGCCTCGCCCTCAACGGCATGGTGGAGGCGGACATCTACGGCAACGTCAACTCCACCCACGTGGCCGGCACGCGCATCATCAACGGCATCGGCGGCTCGGGCGACTTCGCGCGCAACAGCTTCATCGCCTGCTTCATGACGCCCAGCACCGCCAAGGGCAGCGCCATCTCCACCATCGTGCCGATGGTCAGCCACGTCGACCACACCGAGCACGACGTGTCGGTGGTGGTCACCGAACAGGGCCTGGCCGACCTGCGCGGGCTGTCGCCGCGGCAACGCGCGCACGCGATCATCCACCACTGCGCGCACCCGGACTTCCGCCCGCTGCTGCAGGACTACGTCGACCGCGCCTGGTTGCACAGCCAGGCGCTGCACACGCCACACCTGCTGCCCGAGGCGCTGTCCTGGCACCAGCGCCTGCTGGACACCGGCAGCATGCGGCCCTGACGATCAGGCGGCGGCAGGCAGTGCCCTGCTTACCGCCCGCCGATCACGCAGACGCAGGAACGGCCGCTCCACACCCAAGTGAAGCGCGCTGCCCAACGCCAGCGCGGCGGCAGCGTAGACCGCGAAGATCGCCACGCCATGCAGCCGATCGCCCAGGGTGACCTGCACCAGGTGGTAGGCGATCTTGTGGCTGAGGTAGAGGCTGTAGGAGATGCCGGCCAGCCAGGCCGCGCCCGGCACGCGCCAGCGACCGAGTGCGCTGTTCGCCCCCGCGGCTGCGAACACCAGCAGGCCAAGCCCCACCGACAGCAGCGGCCAGCCGATCGCGTTCGCCAGCAGACCGGCGCGGTCGCGAAACAGCACCAGGGCCATGCCGGTGATCCCCAGGCCCCACCACATCGACGCTCGCGCATACCGCTGTGCACGGCTCCACCACGCGGGGCGGAAGGTCTTCATCGCGGCCAGCAGCACGCCGACGAACAGGCCGTCCAGCCGCGCCCAGGTGGGGGAGTACAGATCTTCGATGTACCAGTTGCGATCGGGCTGCAGCGCCGTGTCGTGCCACCACAGCGCGCTGCGCAGGGCGATGCCGCCGAGCACCACCAGCACGGCCGTCACCGCCATCGCGCGACCCGAACGCAGCCGCGCCAGGCCGATCGCCAGCAGCGGGAACAGCAGGTAGAAATGCTCCTCCACGCACAGCGACCAGGCGTGCGAGAACGCCGGCTGGCTGCGGTAGTCGATCAACAGGTTCATGGTGAACGTGGCGAACTGCCACCATGGCGCCATGCCGGGCAGCTCCCGCAGCGCCGGCGCAAACTGGTACAGCGACAGCACCACTGCAAACGCGGGCACGATGCGATACGCCCGACGGCGGTAGAAGTCGCCCAGCGCGAGGCGCTCGCCGCGCGCCAGCGGCGCCAGCACCTGGGAGCCGATGAGGAAGCCGCTGAGCACGAAGAAGATGTCCACACCCACCCAGCCGTAGCGCACCAGGGGATCAAAGTGCGGCCCCATGCCGCCCACCACCCAGGAGTGGAAGGCCATCACCGAAACGATCGCCAGCGCGCGCAGCGTGTCCAGGCCGGGGAGTCGTTGCATGGCGTCCGTTCCGTTGAGGGCAAAGACGCGAGCATGCGGTGCGGTGGCGGGCGAAGCCAGAGTGAATTTGTGGCGGGACGCGGGCGGCGCGGCACCCGCGTGTTTGGCGCTTCATCGACTACCGCGCGTCGGCGCTTCCGCTATCGCACTCGCCGCCCTCCCGCTGGGTCACCCACCGCGCCCGCTCAGTTGCTGGCAGGGATCGCCAGCCCGCGCTGCACCGCCGGCCGAGCCAGCGCGCGATCAAGCCAGGCGGCGACGTGGGCGTAGCGATGGAACTGCACCAGCTCGCGCGCCTCGTAGAAGCCGATCAGGTTGCGCACCCAGCCTACGGTGGCGATGTCGGCGATGGTGTAGTCGTCGCCCATCAGCCAGGTGCGGTCTTCCAGCCGTCCGTCGAGCACGCCGAGCAGACGCTGCGACTCAGTGACGTAACGCTGCAGCGGACGCTTGTCCTCGATCTCGCGGCCGGCGACCTTATGGAAGTAGCCGACCTGGCCGAACATCGGACCGATGGCGGCCATCTGGAAAAACACCCACTGGATCGTCTCCCACCGCCGCGCCGGGTCCACGGGCAGGAACTTGCCGGACTTGTCGGCCAGGTACATCAGGATGGCGCCGGATTCGAACAGCGCCAGCGGCTCGCCGCCGGGGCCGTGGGGATCGATGATCGCGGGGATCTTGCCGTTGGGGTTGAGCGCCAGGAATTCGGGGAGATGGCTCTCGTTCTGCATGATGTCGATGCGGTGCGCCTCGTAGGGCAGCCCGGTTTCCTCCAGCATGATCGACACCTTGACGCCGTTGGGCGTGGTCAGCGAGTACAGCTGGAGGCGGTCGGGATGCTGTGCGGGCCAGCGCTGGGCGATCGGGAACTCGGCGAGTCGGGACATGGTGTCTTCCTGCAGGCAAAAAACAGAGCCTGCCAGAATCGCGGCATCCACGGCGTGACCCGCGCTAAGGGCTTGCCATGCCGCCCGCCCGCTGGCGAGGCAGTACCGTCAGCCATCGCACGGGCTCGCCCACGCTGGCCATGCGCCGCATGTCGCCGGCTGGGTCGAGCGGTGCCGGCAGGCGCATGTCGCGCACCAGGCGCACCCGATCCAGGCCGTGCTGATAGTGCAGGCCGATGCGGCCCACCATGTAGCCCGGGTGCCCATAGTCGTCCGGGCCGAAGGTGTCCGGGCGCGTCGTGACCGTCCCACCGAGCACGCGCCCGACAAAGATCTCGTCCACGGCGTTGGCGCGATAGTGCTGGCGCTGTGGATGGCTGTGGATGTCCACGCCGGTGGCCAGCATGCCCGCAGGACAGGCGTTGGTGACCGGGCTGGCGACGTGGGCACCGACGGTGAGCAGCGTGGTGCCCCATTCGCCGCCGTCGGGCGTGCGGCACAGGTTGCCGATCGCCTCCACGCCATGCTCGCGGGTCCAGCCGCGCAGCACGTAGGCGACGCGCACCGCGAAGCCGTCCATGCCGGTGGGTGTGTCCGGTGCGCGCAGTTCGCCGATCCGATATACGGGCAAGTCGTGCCCGCGCACTCTGGCCAGCGCCACCACGGTGCGATCGTCTGCCGGCGCCTCCCCCCCCACGGCATGTGGCGTAGCTTCGTCGACAAGCCCGGCACGCTGCGCCATGCCGGCGCTGGCCATGACGAGGGCGGCCAAGGCGAAGGCGAATTGAGCGGCCCGAATGTGGCGGGTCATCGGGTGATTTCCTGGCGTGGCCGTAGGGCCGACGCCATCACCCTGAGCTGCAAGATCGCAGGGGAGATGCAGGCTTTGAGGACACGGCGGGGCGCCGCCAGCCCGTGGCATGCGGGCCTCGTGGGGGTTGGAACCTACGCTGCGCATGGCGTCCTCCCGGACTCGCCGCGCAGCCATGGCGCGGCACGCCGTCGGCCATTCCGCCCGCCCGGTCGGGCGGCGTGGAATGCCGAGATGGATCACCCGAAAGCGCGACGGCGAGCGGGTCCCGTGCCGGGCAGACAAGGCTGCGCCCCGGCACGAGGCAGATCCTGGGCAAGCGGTGTTCCGTCAGCGAGCGGTACGCGACGGAGGCCCGGATGGCGCGACGGACCGCGCCGCTGGCGCCGTGAAATCGAGCGGGGTCAGCGCCCCAGATGGCGTGCGGTGACGCCGATGCCCGCCGCAGCCACCTCGGCCGGCACGCCCTGCGCCACGATGCGACCGCCTTCGTCGCCCGCACCGGGGCCCAGATCGATCATCCAGTCGCAGGCGCCGATCACGCGGCCGTCGTGCTCGACCACGATCACGCTGTGGCCGGCCTCGACCAGTCCGTGCAGCTGCGCCATCAGTCGGTCGACGTCGGCCGGGTGCAGGCCGGTGGTGGGTTCGTCCAGCACGTACAGCGTGTGGCCACGCGCCTGCCGCTGCAGCTCGGTGGCGAGCTTGATGCGTTGCGCCTCGCCGCCGGAGAGTTCCGTCGCCGGCTGGCCGAGCCGCAGGTAGCCCAGGCCGACGTCACGCAAGGTGGCAAGCGAGCGCGCCAGCGCCGGCGCGGCGTCGCCGAAGAACACCACCGCGTCGTCCACGGTCAGCGCCAGCACCTCGGCGATGTGGCGGCCGTTCCAACGCACCGCCAGCGTGTCTTTGTTGTAGCGCGTGCCGCGGCAGGTGGGGCACGGCGCATAGACCGAGGGCAGGAACAGCAGGCCGACCGAGACGAAGCCCTCGCCCTCGCAGGTGGCGCATCGCCCCTTGGCCACGTTGAAGGAGAAGCGGCCGGCGTCGAACTTGCGCTTGCGCGCTTCCGGCGTGGCGGCGAACAGCTTGCGCACGTGATCGAACAGGCCGGTGTAGGTGGCCAGGTTGGAGCGCGGCGTGCGGCCGATCGGGCGCTGGTCGACGGTGACCAGCCGGGTGATCGTATCCATGCCTTCGACGATGCGGCCGCCAGCCGGCGCTACACCCTCGCCCAGCAGTTCGTCGCCCTCGTCCTCGCTGGCCGCAGCCACACCCAGTGCGCGGCCCACCAACTCCACCAGCGCCTGGCTCACCAGGCTGGATTTGCCCGCACCGGAGACACCGGTGACGGCGGTCATCGCGCCCAGCGGGAACGCCACGTCCAGCCCGGCGACGTTGTTGCGGGTAACTCCTTCGAAGCGCAGCCAGCCAGACGGTGTGCGTGGCGCATGCACTACCGTCTTCGCCTCAGTAAATACGTAGCGGCGCGTAGCGGAGTCTGCGCACGCAGCGAGCCCGGCCAGCGGCCCCGCGTACAGCACCTCGCCGCCCTGGCTGCCCGCACCGGGGCCGATGTCGACCACCCAGTCCGCCGCGCGGATCACGTCCAGCTCGTGCTCCACCACGAACACCGAATTGCCGCCGGCCTTCAGCCGTGCCAGCGCGCGTAGCAGCGCCTCGGTATCGGCCGGGTGCAGGCCGGCGGAGGGCTCGTCCAGCACGTAGATCACGCCGAACAGCTGCGCCTGCAGCTGCGTGGCCAGGCGCAGCCGCTGCAGCTCGCCCGGCGACAGCGTGGGCGTGCTGCGTTCCAGCGAGAGGTAACCGAGGCCGAGCTCGACCAGGGTGTCGATGCGCGCGCCGACGTCGGCGACGATACGCGCGGCGACCAGCCGCTTTTCCGGATGCCCGTCGTCGCGCGCCACCAGACCGTCCAGCGTGGCACGCAGATGCCGTGCCAGTTCGCGCAGCGGCAGGCCCGAGGCGTGGGCGATGTCGTGTCCGCCGAAGGTGACCGAGAGCGCCTCGGGCCGCAGGCGCCGGCCGTCGCAAGCCGGACACGGGCGCGCCACCAAGTAGCGCGCCACGCGCTGCTTGATCGCTGCGCTCTCGCTCTGCGCGAAGCTGTGCATCACGTAGGCGCACGCGCTCACGTAGGTGCCCTTGTAGTTGCCCGGCTCGCCGCGCGCGTAGGCGGCCTGCGCCACGTCCGGCGCCACGTCGCGGTAGACCGGCACCACCGGCTGCTCGTCGGTGAACAGGATCCAGTCGCGCTGCTCGCGCGGCAGCTCGCGCCACGGCCGGTCCACGTCGTACCCCAGCGTGGTGAGGATGTCGCGGTAGTTCTTGCCCTGCCAGCCCTGCGGCCAGCAGGCGATGGCGCGCTCGCGGATGCTCAGCGACGGGTCGGGCACCATCGACTCCTCGGTGGCGTCGAACACCCGACCTAGGCCATGACAGTCCGGACACGCGCCGGCCGGCGTGTTCGGCGAGAACGCATCCGATTCCAGCAACGCCTTTCCCGGCGGATAGTCGCCGGCGCGCGAGTACAGCATGCGCAGCGCGTTGGAGAGCGTGCTGAGGCTGCCGACGGTGGAACGCGTGCTGGTGCCACCGCGGCTCTGCTGCAGGGCGACCGCCGGCGGCAGGCCGTCGATGCGCTCCACCGCGGGCACGCCGGCCTGCTCGATCAGCCGCCGCGCGTACGGCGCCACCGACTCGAAATAGCGCCGCTGCGCCTCCGCGTAGATCGTGCCGAAAGCCAGCGAGGACTTGCCCGATCCGGACACGCCGGTGAACACCACCAGCGCGTCGCGCGGGATGTCCACGCTGAGGTTCTTCAGGTTGTGCTCGCGCGCGCCACGCACGCGCACGCAGGCGTTGTCGGCCTCGTCCCGGTCGACTCCGCTCACGGCTTTACGCCCAGTGGGAAGCCAGCGGAAAAAGACTCAGCAGAGACGATCGACAACATGCGCAAGACTCGGGTCGTAAAAGGCAGCCGCAACGACTCGTGTCGACGCGGAACCACACAGTCTACGCGGGCGGTGCTGCCACGGCGTGGCATCCGCAGGCGGCACGCTGAGTGCGAAAGATCGGCCGGGCCTCAGCCCGCCGCGTGCATGCGGCGGATGCGCACCGTGGCGCCGCCCTCGAAACGCACCACGAAGGTGGAGCCCTCGTGCGTCTGCTGCACCACCGGCACTGCCTGCGGCGGCCGGGACTCAAGCAGCACGCGGTTGGCCGCGGCCTCCTGCCCGGTCGGGTACAGCGTCATCGGAGGGCTGAGCGGTTCGAACGACTGGAACCACAAGGCACAGGCATCGCAGGCGCGCGCAATCTCGGGCATGCGCTGCAGCCAGATGAAGTACTTGTTTTCGTGCTTGATCCAGATGCGGTTCGGCGCGTGCTGCATCGGCCCGTTGCCATCGCTCATGCCCACCGCGCCATCGACGTTCCACACCCGTACCAGGTGCGCCATGCGGCAGTCCGCGCTGGCGCACTCCTGCACCACCAGGTACTCGTTGTCCGCTAGCCGCAACGGCTGCACGCTGAGGATGTCGTCCTTCACCAGCGCCTCGGCCGGAAACACCACCTGCGGCATGCGCGGGTCGACCCTGAAATTTCCGGAGATCAGGTAGCCGCCATAGCTCCTGGTGTACGGCGCGGTCACCGTCACTCCTGGAAGGGTCGGCCCGGTCTGGGCCTGGGCGACCGCAAGCCCCCCCCAGGCCAGGGCGGCAAGGACAATGCGGGCTGTGCTGGGCATGGTGACTCCTGTCTGCGTCCGTCGACGAACCGACCCTCCATGCACGTTACGCCAAGGGGCATGCACGGGCCAGTGGATGCAACTGCGTCCACCGTCACCGTGGCAGGCCGGCAAGCGTGAGCTACCGCACAGTTCGATACGCAGCCGGTAGCCAGATTGCCATCGAAAAGATGTATAGACGTCCATCCGTAACGTTCATGCGCTAGCTTGACCTGCCCAGCCGACCTGGGGCAGCTGCCTTCGTCGCCGGTACCTGTCCTGCCCGGCGTAACTCGGCAGTCGGACAATCGGTCGTTGCAAGCCAAACATTCAGGGGGAATGTCATGCTTCGTCACTCGCTGCGGGTTCGCCTGCTGCTGCCCGTGCTCGCTCTGGTGCTCGCCTTGGTCGTCGCGGCCACGCTGGTTCTCGCCACCACCGAGGCCAACCGTGTGAGGGCCGAGGCATCCACCGCCATCGACCGGCAGACCAGCGCCCTGCAGAGCCTGTTCTCGGTGACCCGTTCGATCATGCTCGAACGCGTGCACAACGCCATGCGACTGCTGCGCAAGGAGGGCGACGCGATCGGCCAGGCCAGCGTGGGCGGCCAGATCACCGTGCCTGGCCACGATGGTCCGGTGAACGACCTGGTGCTCGGCAAGACGCCGCAGGGCAACCGGTTCGAACTGGTGGACAGCGTCACGGCCACCATGGACGGCACCGCCACGCTGTTCTCCCGCACCGGCGAGCAGTTCGTGCGCGTCTCCACCAACGTCAAGAAGGACGACGGCAGCCGCGCGATCGGCACCATCCTCGATCCCAACGGCCCGGTGATCGCGCAGATCCGCAAGGACGAGAGTTTCTACGGCGTGGTCGACATCCTGGGCAACCCGTACGTCACCGGCTACGAGCCGATCTACCCGGCCGGCGGCTCCAGCGCCATCGGCATCTGGTACGTGGGATACAAGACCGACCTGGAATCGCTCGATCGCGTGATCAGCCAGAGCCGCGTGCTCGACTCGGGCTTCATCGCGCTGTTCGACTCCAAGGGCAAGCTGCGTTTTCACTCCAAGACGGGCGCCACCATCGATCCGGCGATCATGGCGAAGATCGTCGCCACCGCCCCGGCCGATTGGGTGATCACTCGCCAAGACGTGCCGGACTGGGGGTTCACGCTGGTGTCGGCGTACCCCAAGAGCGACGTCAACCACGTGATCGTGCGGCAGTCGATCTGGATCGGCGCGAGTGGCCTGCTGGTGTGCCTGCTGCTGCTGGGCCTGCAGTCGGCGCTGATCTGGAGCCGCGTGCTCAAGCCGGTGCAGCACCTCACCGCGGTGGCCGAGGAGCTGAGCCTGGGCAAGTGGAACCACACGATCGACGAGGTCAACCTCAAGGACGAGATCGGTACGCTGGCGCGGGCGATCGCCCGTCTCTCCAACAGCGTGCGACTGGCGATGGATCGACTGAGCAAGCGCTGAGGCTCACTGTCTCCACGCACGCTCGAACTCACAGAGGCACACCGGCATGGCCAACGAGTTCCGCCCACTGATCGAGATCCTGCGCGATCTCAAGGCGCTTGCGCTGCAGAAGGCATCGGGCTTTTTCTTCGTCGTCACCGAAGACAATCACTCCTGCACGATCCGGCTGCGCAGCGGCCAGATCGAGGACGCAGTGTTCAGCCGCCACCGCAGCGACGAGGCGGTGCAACTGCTGGCCAAGGTGCCGGCCGGCCGGGCGCGCTTCCAGGCCGACCCGGCCGCGGCGGGTGCTGCCCGGGTGTCATTGGGCGAAGCGTCGCTCAGCTGGCTGATGGGCGGCTTCGAAAAGAGTGCCGCGACGGCCGCAGCCACACCGGCGGCGCGCCGCGTGGGCGCCGTCAACGTCAACGCGCAGGGGCTCTCCGAGGAGCAGCGCGCCACCATCGAGCGCATCGCCCTCAACTATCTCGGGCCGATCGCTGGCCTGCTGTGCGACGAGGCACTCGGCGTGCCCGGCAGCATCGACCGCGCGCTGGTGCAGATCGCCTCCAACCTGCCCGCTCGCGACCAGGAAGATCAGTTCCTCGCCGAGGCGCGGGCCGCGCTGGGGTTGCGCGGCTGATCGACCTGCGCGCGTGTAGAGGCGCGACAATAGGGGCCCGTCCCAACGGAGCGCGCCATGACCTCCACCGATACCCGCCTGCCCCGACTGCTCGGCATCGAGCATCCGCTACTGCTGGCGCCGATGGTCGGCGTGGCCGACGAGGCACTGGCCATCGCCGTGGCCCGTGCCGGCGGACTGGGCGCCCTGCCCTGCGCGATGCTGGACGCCGACACGCTGCGCGCGCAGGTGGCGCGTTTTCGGGCGGCGATCGAGGCGCCGCTGAATCTCAATTTCTTCTGCCACGCCGAGCCGGCGCCCGATGCCGCGCGCGACGCGCGCTGGCGTGAGCGACTGGCGCCGTACTACGACGCGCTGGGCCTGCCGCGCGACACCCAGGCCAGCGCGGCGCAGCGGCGTCCGTTCGACGCGGACGTCTGCGCCGTGGTCGAAGCGTTGCGTCCGGCGGTGGTGAGCTTCCACTTCGGCCTGCCCGCATCGACCCTGCTGGATCGAGTCAAGGCCTGCGGCGCGCGCGTGCTGGGCAGCGCCACCACGGTGGCCGAGGCGCGCTGGCTGGCCGGGCACGGCTGCGACGCGATCATCGCCCAGGGCTGGGAGGCCGGCGGCCATCGCGGCTCGTTCCTGGATGCCGATGCGACGACACAGCCGGGGTTGTTCGCGCTGCTGCCGCAGGTGGTCGATGCGGTCGGCGTGCCGGTGATTGCCGCCGGCGGCATCGGCGATGCACGTGGCGTCCGCGCCGCCCTCTCGCTGGGCGCCGTCGGCGTGCAGTTGGGCACCGCGTTCCTGCTCAGCGACGAGGCACGCACGCGCCCGGTCCACCGAGCTGCGCTGCAGTCGCCGCGGGCCGCGCAGACGGCGGTTACCAACCTGTTCTCCGGCCGGCCCGCCCGCGGCATCGTCAATCGGCTGATGCACGAACTGGGGCCGATGTCGGACGACGTGCCCGCCTTCCCCACCGCCGGCACCGCACTGGCCCCGCTGCGCGCCCGCACCGAGCCGCAGGGCAGCGACGACTTCGTCAATCTGTGGGCCGGCGAGGCAGCGCCACTGGTGCGCAGCGGACCGGCCGAAGCGATCGCCCGTGCGCTGATCGACGCGGCTTTCCGCGCCTCCTGACGACGATCAGCGGCGGCGCGGGGCCTTCGGCTTGGGCAGCGGCAAAGCCGCCGCCGTAACGGTGAGCAGGCGGCCAAGCCGTTCGCCGTCGTCGAGCACCTCGTCCATGCGCCAATGGGGCTTGGCGCCGGGATACGGCGGCGCCTCCTCCACCGTGTCGAGCAGGGCGCGACCGGCCGCGGTCGGCTTCACGAACAGCATGTTGTCGCACACCAGCGCCACCACCCGGCCGTCCAGGTATAGCGCGTACTCGCCGAACATCTTGCGGTACGACAAGGCGTCGCCAAGCCCGGCCTGCTCGCAGACGTAGCCGACGAAGTCGGCGTCGGAGGCCATCAATGCGTCGCCGGGCGGCTGACCGCGGCTTTCGAGCTGGGCTTCGGACCGGTAGGACAGCCCTCTACCTGCACGTTGTAGGCGATGGCGCTGATGCGCCACTGCCCGCCGGCATCCTGCACCAGCGCAAAGCTGTCGATGCCGCAATGGGAGAACTTGCCGTCGAGGTGGAAGTCGTAGGGCGCCCACACCTGGGCCAGGCCATGGTCGATCAGCACCTGCGGCGACCAGATGCGCTCGCGCCATTCGCCCTTGCCGGTCGCCAGCGCGTGCAGGAAGTCCTCATCGCTCTCCATCTTGATCGTCCCGCCGGGCTTGCGCACCGAGAACACCGTGCCTGGCACCAGCAGGGCACGCATCGCGGCCGCATCGTGCGCCGCCATGGCGGCAAAGGTCTGATCGATCACGTGGAGCACCGCCTTGCGCTCGGCCGAGGTATCGCCCGTGGCGTGAACCGGCTGGAAAACTGCCAGGCTCATCGCCACGAGCGGAAGCAACGCGGAGGAAACCAGGGATCGCAGGCGCATGGCGGCTCTCGATTGAGGAAGGGTGGTCACAGCATCGCGCGTTCATGGGCGCCGTGCATGTGGCTCGCCCCCCGACTTTCGACACGGGCATCTTGCGAGTGGCGCGCTCCGTACCCATGCACTAGGACTTCCCTCACCGACTCGCACGAGGCCCCATGCGCTCCTTCGGAAAAACCGCCCAGGGCGAACGTCTCGAACGACTGCGTTCGCTGCCGCTGTGGGACGGCGAACGCCTGCGCAACGTACACCCGATCCTGCCCGGCCTGCGCGATCCGGCTGCGCCGAGGCCCAGCCTGCGCGACTTCCTGCGCGGCGATCCCAGCCGCATACCCACAACGCCCCTGCCATCGGTCGATCCGCGCGAGGGCTGGTCGGCGCGCCCCGCCAGCGGATTGCGCACGACCTGGCTGGGCCACTCCACCGTGCTGATCGAGATCGACGGCTGGCGCGTGCTCACCGATCCGGTGTGGGGTCAGCGCGCCTCGCCGTTCACGCTGATGGGACCGAAGCGCTTCCAGCCGGTGCCGATCGCTCTGCGTGAACTGCCGCCGGTGGATGCGGTGGTGATCTCGCACGACCACTACGACCATCTGGATTACCCCACCATCCGCGCGCTGGCCAAATCGCGCGTGCCTTTCATCACCTCGCTCGGCGTGGGCGCGCACCTCGAAGCCTGGGGCATCGCGCCGGAGCGGATCACCGAGCTGGCGTGGTGGGACAGCCATCGCGTGCCTGGCACCGGCCTCACCATCACGGCGGCGCCATCGCAGCATTTCTCCGGCCGAGGCCTGAAAGACCGCAACCTCACGCTGTGGTCGTCGCTGGTGATCGAAGGCGAACGCCATCGCGTGTTCTTCAGCGGCGACACCGGCCTCACCACCGAGTACGCCAACATCCGCGACCGACTCGGGCCGTTCGACCTGGTGATGCTGGAGGTCGGCGCGTTCCACCCGTCGTGGGGCGATATCCATCTGGGCCCGGCCAACGCATTGCAGGCACACGAGCTGCTCGGCGGCGGTGTGCTGATGCCCGTGCACTGGGGCACCTTCGCGCTGTCCACCCACGCCTGGGACGAGCCGGTGGAAACCCTGCTCTCGCTGGCCGACCCGGCCCGCGCCCATCTGCTGCTGCCGCGCCTGGGCGAACCCCTGGAGCCGTTCGAACGGCGCCCAGCCCAGCCGTGGTGGCGAGGGTCCAGCGAGCCCGTCGCCGACCCTTCCCCTGTGCACGAGGCACCATCCGAACAGCGCAACGAGGCGAACGAAGAGCAGATGCCCTGGCCGCTCGATTGAGCGTGCCTGCATCGGACCGGCTCCGGCCGTGAGCTCACGGCATCATCCCCCACAAGACGCCGATACCGACGGGCCCGATGGTTGCTCGCCCGGCGCAGATGGACGTGGCGCGCTGCACCGGGGATTCGCCAGTGCGCGTAGCGTGCCTATACTCGGCGACGGATTCTGCGTTCTGCTGAGTCCGTCACAAACGTCAATCGCCACCCGACATGGAGCGTTTCATGGATATCTGCAGCACCGCGGCCGCCCGCCACGTTTTCCCCCGCCGCACGTCCCGCCTGATCCTCAGCATCGCCCTGGCTGCCGCCGGGATCCTCGCCGGCAGCGCCGCCTTCGCGCAGTCGACCAGTACGCACATCTTCGGCTGGGGCCCGGCCGGTCAGCATGTGGTCGCCAAGAGCAGCTCCGGCCTCAAGCGCACCACCACCGTGAAGGACGACGGCCGCTACGACCTGCGGGCGCTGCCGATGGGAATCTACTCGGTGTCGCTGATGAAAGACGACAAGGCCGTCGACACCCGGCCGAACATTCCGTTGACCGTGGGGCGTGGTGCCGAGGTAGATTTCGCCTGTGAGAACGATCAGTGCGCCGCCTCCGCGGACGGCCACAAGTCCCCCTGATCCGACCGTTGCGGCGCCCCAGCAAGGCCACGCACCCGCACCACCCAGGGGCGACGTCGATGCGGCGTCGCCCCTTCGCATTGGGTCATCTGGATTGAAATCGTGCGGACCGCGCGGTCGGCACAGCCGCCGACGAGGTCGCCGGATTGCTTTTGCTGCACGGCCGCCCAATATCCGTCCGTGCCAACCACTGAGGAGCACGAGCCATGACAGTCCAGACCGAACGCGCCGTCCTCGCCGGCGGCTGCTTCTGGGGCATGCAGGAGCTGGTGCGCCACCAACCGGGCGTGCTCGCCACCCGCGTGGGTTATTCCGGCGGCGACGTGCCGAACGCCACCTATCGCAACCATGGCACCCACGCCGAGGCGATCGAGATCATCTTCGACCCGGTCGTCACCAGCTATCGCGCGCTGCTGGAGTTCTTCTTCCAGATCCACGACCCGACCACGCGTAATCGCCAGGGCAACGACGTGGGCATGAGCTACCGCTCGGCGATCTTCTACACCAGCCCCGAGCAGGAGGCCGTAGCGGAGGACACCATCGCCGACGTCGAAGCCTCCGGCCTGTGGCCGGGCAAGGTGGTCACCGAGGTCGCGCCCGCTGGCGACTTCTGGGAAGCCGAACCGGAGCACCAGGACTACCTGCAGCATTACCCCAACGGCTACACCTGCCACTTCGTGCGCCCGGGCTGGAAGCTGCCACGGCGAGCACAGTTCTGAAACCCAGGCGACGCGCATAGGGGGCCGGCATCGGCTACATTGCCGACATGCCCGCCCAGGCAGCAAGCCGCCCAATCTCCGCTGGCCCCACCACTCCTCGCGCAGCCTGGCTGCTGCTCGCGGTGGTGGGTGCGGTCGGATTGTTGTTTCCGGCGTGGCGCGGACATCCGAACACGCTGTGGGCTGTCTATTGTCTGGTCGAGTCCATCGCAACGGCCGGGGCCTGGTATCTGACCTGGCGGCGTCGCGCCCCGCTGGCCTGGTGTCTGCTGCTCGCCGGCATTACCTGCAACGTGGTGGCCGACCTGGTCTATTACCGGGAAACGGTAATCGTCGGTATGGGCGCAAAAGCGGGCCTGTCGGACGTGCTCTACACCCTGGCGTACCTTCCGGCAGCGGCAGGATTGCTGACTCTCGGACAGCGGGTCGGTCGCTCGACCGGGGCCTTGCTCGACGCCACCATCTTTGCCGCCGGACTGGCCGTTCCGGTGATTACCTTCTACATGGTCCCCGCATCGCGCGATGTTTCTTTCGGGCTCGAGGGACTGCTGCTGGTCGGGCTGTATGCGTTCGGCAGCATCCTGCTGTTCGCGCTCTATGTGGCACAGACGACGGCGCGGCGGGGCAGCAACCCGGCCTTCCTCGTGCTCGGGGCGGCGCTGCTGATGGGGGCCCTGGGCGATCCGCTGTGGAACGTGCACATGCTGGGGACTCGTCCCGGACTGGGCGAATTACCCAAGCTGCTGTGGTTCCTCAACCGTAGTCTTCCGCTGGTCGCGATTGCGCATCCGGCGATCGTGCAGGTGTGGCAGCCAGAACCGCCATCGCCAGGGTCGCCATTGCCACGCGTGCGCCTGTTCGCACTGATTCTCGGCTCGCTGATGCCGGCGGTGACCCTGGTGATGGCGTCACTGGCCGCTCCGGACTACTCCTACTGGGTACCCATCGCCGCTGGCGGCATCCTGCTGCCGGCGCTGGTGCTGATCCGCATGGACGGACTGCTGCTGCAACTGCGGGGGCAAGCGCTGCAACTGGACCTCCTTTCCCATTACGACGAACTCACCGGCGCCCCTAATCGCCGCCAGTGGAAGCGAGCGCTGGCATCGGCGGTGGCGCGCGCGGGCAAGGAAGGACGGCCGCTGAGTCTGGCTCTGCTCGATCTGGACCACTTCAAGGCCTTCAACGACGCCCACGGTCATCATGCGGGCGACAACCTGCTGCGTGAGGCCTACCTCGCCTGGTCGGCATGCCTGCCACGTGACGCGGTACTGGCCCGTTACGGAGGTGAGGAGTTCGCCCTGCTGCTGCCCGGCGTCCCGGTCGGCGAAGCGGTGGCATTGGTGGAGCAGATGCAGTGCCATACGCCGCAGGATCAGAGCTTCTCCGCGGGAGTGGCCCGCTGCGACGTGTCCGCCGAGCTCGACAGCGCGCTCGATCGCGCGGACGCCGCGCTCTACCGGGCCAAGCAGAGCGGACGGCGACGAGTGCTTCCCGCGGACGACTGATCACTGCCTGCCGTCAACAGCGCTCAGCTGGAATGATCGAGGATGATCTTCCAGCCGGCCTCGGTCTTTTCCCACAGCAGCGAATACACACCGTCATCCTGAGCAACGCTGCCGTGCGCCGCTCTATCGAGGTGGAAGCGGCCGGTCACCGCGGCATAGTGCACCGTGCCGTTGGCATCCGGCAGTAAGCGCACATCGATGCCGGAGAAGGTCAGGCGGCCCATCTGCTCCTTCGTCGCATAGTGCTCACGGTAGCTGGCGAGGATGGCGCGATAGCCCTTGCGCACCGTGCTGCCGACGAAGGTGGTGTCCGATGCGTCCTTGTAGCCATGCATGAAGTCCTCGACGTCGCCACGGTTCCACGCCGCCTGCTGCGCGGCCATCACGGCGCGGATAGCGGCCGCCTCGTCCGACGCACGCCGGGCCTCGGCCGCGCCCATCGACAGGCCGATACATAGTGCAAACACGCATGCGCCGCGCCGAACATTCATGGCTGCCACCTCATAGCTGGAGTTGTCGGGCGATCATCGCCGATCGGCACGTGCGGTGCAGCGACGACTCCAGCCGCAGCTAGGGTGACCCGGACGATTCGAGCGGCACGCCGAGCCCGATGACCGCGATCGACCGGCTCGACCTCACCGCCCTGCTCGCGCTGGTACTGGGCGGGAGAGATGCCTATTCCATGGACGGCCTGCGCCACCGGCCCGCAGCCCCCGGGGGGGAATCGCTCAGCTGCCCTTGGCGCGACGCTTGGCGGCGCGGGCACGTTCGGCCGACTGCACGCGATGCGCTTCCATGATCGCGCCGATCAATCCGGGGAAACGCTGCTCGATCTCCGCGCAGCGCGAGGTGTTGCGCATCTCCACACCCTGCCGTTCGCTGTGGATCAGCCCGGCCTCGCGCAGCACGCGAAAGTGCTGCGACAGGGTCGACTTCGGGATATCCCGATCCTTGATCGTGAGAAAGGTCGAGCAGGTCTGCGCACAGCCCGAATCGGCCAGCTCGGCGTAGATCGCCACCCGCACGGGATCAGACAACGCATGGAGGATCGCCTCCACGCTGACGTCGTCGATCGAGGGATGGGTCAAGGGCCGCATGGCGCGATTCTAGCAGCCCTTGATTATTTGTTCTTAAGTTCATAAGTTACGAACTACAGCATTTAAGAACCCGTTCATCCTCTCCCAGCACACACAAGGAACATCGTCATGAGCAAGCTCACCGGAAAAGTCGCCCTGGTCACCGGAGCCTCCAAGGGCATCGGCGCCGGCATCGCCCGCGCCCTGGCAGCCGAAGGCGCGGCCGTCGTCGTGAACTACGCCTCCAGCCGCGCCGGCGCCGACGCCGTGGTGGCGGACATTGCCAAGGGTGGCGGCAAGGCCGTCGCCATACGAGGCGACGTGTCCAAGGCCGCTGACGCCCACGCCCTGGCCGACGCCGCCATCGAGCATTTCGGCCGTCTCGACATTCTCGTCAACAACTCCGGCGTCTACGAGTTCGGCGCGCTGGAGCAGATCACCGAGGAGCACTACCACAAGCAGTTCAACGTCAACGTGCTCGGCCTGCTGCTGGTCACCCAGGCGGCGGCCAGGCACATGGGCGAAGGCAGCAGCATCGTCAATGTCAGCTCACTGGTGACCCGCATCGTGCCGGCGGCCAGCGCCGTCTACACCGGCACCAAGGGGGCGGTGGACGCGATCACCGGCGTGCTGTCGCAGGAGCTGGGCCCGCGCAAGATCCGCGTCAACGCGGTGAACCCGGGCGTGGTGGAGACCGAAGGCACGCACTCGGCCGGCTTCATCGGTTCGGACTTCGAGGCGGGCGCCGTGGCGAAGACGCCGCTGGGCCGCATCGGCCAGCCCAAGGACATCGCGTCCATCGTCACCTTCCTGGCCTCGGACGATTCGTACTGGCTCAACGGCGAGATCCTGTTTGCCGCCGGCGGCGCGCGGTAACGCATTGAGCGTTGCCGCGGGCACCAAGCCGTCGATGCCCGCGCGATAACGGCCCGCCCTTACCGGAGCGGGCCGTACTTTTTCCTAGCAGCGCATCACTGCTTTAGTGCGCTGCAGTTTCCGCCGCGCCGATCGCGTCCAGCTCGTCCATCACCGCCGCATCCAGCGCAAGCGATCCTGCCGCCAGGTTCTCGCGCAGATGGCCCACCGACGAGGTGCCGGGAATCAGCAGGATGTTCGGCGAGCGCGCCAGCAGCCAGGCCAGCGCCACCTGCATCGGCGTGGCATCCAGCCGGCGCGCAACGGCGGACAGCGCGTTCGATTGCAATGGGCTGAATCCGCCCAGCGGGAAGAACGGCACGTAGGCGATGCCAAGCCCCGCCAGTGCGTCGATCAGCGCGTCGTCAGCGCGATGCACCAGGTTGTAGTGGTTCTGCACGCACACCACCTCGGCGATGCCGCGCGCCTCGTGCACCTGGTTCAGCGTGGCGTTGCTCAGGCCCAGGTGACGGATCAGGCCGCGCTGCTGCAGTTCCGCCAGCGCGGTGAACTGCGCTTCGATCGACTGTTCGGTCGGCCGGTGCACGTCTCCCATGATGCGCAGGTTCACCACGTCGAGGCGCTCCACGCCCAGGTTGCGCAGGTTGTCGTGCACGGCTGAGGTCAAGTCGGCAGGACTTTGCGCCGGGTTCCACGACGCATCCGCCCCGCGCGTCGCGCCGACCTTGGTCACGATGGTCAACTGATCCGGATACGGATGCAGTGCTTCGCGGATCAGCTGGTTGGTCACGTGCGGGCCGTAGAAGTCGCTGGTGTCGATGTGGTCCACGCCACTGGCCACCGCCTCGCGCAGCACGGCCAGTGCGCCATCGCGGTCCTTCGGCGGGCCGAACACGCCCGGCCCAGCCAGCTGCATGGCGCCGTAGCCCATGCGGTTCACGGGGCGATGCCCGAGGGTGAAGCGGCCTGCGTTCGCTTGCGTGGTCATGCTGTGCTCCGTTGCCGATGCGGCGGGGATGCCGCGTTGGTCGACAACTCTAGGCGCGTACTTCCGTTCTGATAATTCGCCACAATCGGTACAACCCGTACGGATTTGCGCACAATGGATACCGAGCTTCGCGACCTCTTCGCCTTCCTTGCCGTACTGCGTGCCGGTGGCTTCCGCGAGGGCGCGCGCGCCAGCGGCAACTCCGCCTCGCGGCTGAGCGAGAGCGTGCGCCGGCTGGAGTCGCGCATGGGTGTGCGGCTGCTACATCGCACCACGCGCAGCGTGATCGCCACCGAAGCCGGCGCGCGGCTGGCCGAACGGCTGGCCCCTGCACTGGGTGAAGTGGAAGCGGCGCTGGACGTAGTCAACCACTACCGCGACCGCCCGGCCGGCACGCTCAAGCTCAACGTGCCAGCAACGGTGGCGCGGCTGGTGCTGCCGGCGATCGTCACGCCGTTCCTGAAGGCGTACCCGGAAATCCGGCTCGAAGTCATCGTCGAGGAGAGCTTCGTCGACCTGCTCGCCGCTGGCTGCGACGCCGGCGTGCGCTACGACGAGCGGCTGGAGAAGGACATGGTGGCGGTACCGATCGGCCCGCGCGTGCAGCGCATGGCCACCGCCGCCTCGCCAGCGTATCTGGCCGAACACGGCCGGCCTCGGCATCCCAGGGACCTGCTCGAACACACCTGCCTGCGCGGGCAGTTCGCCAGCGGCCACATCCCTGCCTGGGAGTTCGAACGCAACGGCGAGATCGTGCGCGTGGACCCGGATGGTCCGTTGCTCGTGCGGCTGGGCGGCGGCGTGGATCTGAAGCTGCAGGCGGCGCTCGACGGACTCGGCATCATCCACCTATTCGAAGCCTGGTTGCAGCCGCACTTCGACAGCGGCGCCCTCGTGCCCGTACTCAAGCCCTGGTGGCAACCCTTCAGCGGACCCTACCTCTACTACCCCGGCCGCCAGCACCTGCCCGCTCCGCTGCGGGCGTTCGTGGATTTCGTCAAGGCGAGTTCGCCGCGGTAGCGGCCATTCGCCGGGGCAGTGGTGGTCGCCACTGCGGCACTCGCCTAGACTCATGAAGCGCGTCAGGGGATGCGCCTCACAGGGGAGAAAACCGAAGTGACCGACCTCGTCTACAGGAACGAGACGACTCTGCGCGCCATTGCGCTTGCGTTGTCCATCATCATCTGGGCCTTATTGCTCATTGGCACGGTGGGTATCGTGCTGATCTACATCTTGCTGATCGCGCTGTTCGCACTCATCGCTCACTCGGCACTGATCGCACACCTGCGTGGCAATGCGATCCGCATCAGCTCCAGGCAGATGCCCGACCTCTATCAGCGGCTGTATCGCTGCTCGACCCAGCTGGGTCTGCCGAATGTGCCGGAGGCCTATCTGGTCAACGGCAACGGCTTGCTGAATGCCTTCGCCACCCGGTTCCTTGGCAGGGACTTCGTAGTACTGCTCTCCGATGTGGTCGACTCGATGGAAGATCGTCCCGGCGCGCTGGACTTCTACATCGGCCACGAGCTCGGTCACCTTCGTCGCCACCACCTTACCTGGGCGAAGATCCTCGCGCCGGCGCTGTTCCTGCCGATGCTCGGAGCCGCCTATTCGCGAGCACGCGAATACACCTGCGATCGCCACGGCCTCGCCGTGTGCGAAAACCCCGAAGATGCTCAGTACGGCCTGGTCGCACTCGCCGCCGGCAAGCGACGCTGGAAGTCCGTGAATCTGGAAGATTTCGGCGCCAGTGCAGCACCGCGCCCCGGATTCTGGATGTCGTTGCACGAGCTCGTCGGCGACTATCCGTGGCTCAACAAGCGGCAAGCATGGCTGCGCGCGCTGACCGAGCGGCGCAAGCCAAAGCTTGGCGGTCGCAATCCGCTGGCCTTTTTCATCAGCCTGCTGTTGCCTCGCATTCCCGGCATGGGGCTCGCTGGTGGCCTGGTCGTTGTGGCGTACGTGGCGATCCTAGCGGCGATCGCCATCCCGGCTTACCAGGACTACGTCAACCGCGCCGCGGTCGCCGCGGCGATGACCGAGAGCGCCCCCTATCGCAGCGCCGTCGCTCAGTACGCAATGACTCATCAGCAGTGGCCTGCCTCGCTTGAGCAAGCCGGCCTCGGCTCGATCACTCCTGACCGGACCGTTGCAGGCATCACGCTGGGTGAAAACGGCCAGCTCACATTGAGCTTTGTCGCCCCGGCCATGCGCAGCCACTCGCTGGTGCTTGCGCCGTATGTGAGCCAGGGCGTGATCCACTGGCAATGCGGCGGCGAGTTGCCACCCAAGTGGCTGCCGCCATCCTGCAAGGCGCTCTAGAAGGGGAAGGCTGGAAGTTTTGACGTGGTGGCGGGACGCGTAGCATTACGCCACCACGTCATGCTGCGTGGACAAGCCTTGGTGACTGCGCCGAGGGCACGGCGCAAAGCGGCTACCATCGGTCGATCCCTCGCCTCCCGGTAACTTGCCTGCATGAGTACGCCCGGCACGTCGCGTCCCGCCGAGATCTCACGCGCCTCCATGGTGGTGGCGGCGCTGTCGACAGTGGTGGAGTGGTACGACTTCACGCTGTACCTGTATTTCGCCACGGTGCTGTCGCGCGTGTTCTTCGGCGGCGACAGCCAGTCGCTGCTGGCCACGCTGGCGGGGTTTGCGGTGTCGTATGCGATGCGTCCGCTGGGGGCGATGGTGTTTGGCCACATCGGCGATCGGCTGGGGCGCCAGCGCACGCTGCTGCTGTCGATGATGTTGATGACGCTGGCGATGCTCGCCACCGCGCTGCTGCCCGATTACGCGGCGATCGGCCCGGTGGCCGGCGGCCTGCTGCTGGTGCTGCGCTGCTTCATGGCGTTCTCGGTGGGCGGCGAATACACCGGCGTGGTCGCCTACCTGCTGGAGGGCGCACGGGCCGAGCGGCGGGGCTTGATCACCTCGCTGGCCTCGGCCGCGAGCGAAGTCGGTGCACTGCTGGCGGTGGTCGTGGCGGCACTTACCGTGGGTTTGATGAGCGACGCGCAGCTCGCGGCCTGGGGTTGGCGCATTCCGTTCTTCATTGGCGCGGCGCTGGCCGGCAGCGTGTGGATAGCGCGCTCCACCATGCAGGAATCGCCCGAATTCCTGCGCCAGCAGGCACAGCGCACGGTGCCGGACTCGCCGCTGCGGCATACGCTTGCCCACCACCGCTCGGCGTTGCTGCGCACGTTCGCCATCTCGGCGCTGGGATCCATCACCTACTACGTCGGCATCACCTACGTGCCGGCGTTCCTCAGCGGCTCGGGCATCGTCGCCGAGGGTCGCTCGCTGGGTCTGTCGACGATCGCGGCGGTGGCGGTCATCGCGGTCACCCCGCTCGCCGGCGCGCTGTCGGACCGGGTCGGACGCAAGCCCGTGCTGATCGGGCTGGGCGTGGCGGCCATGCTGCTGCCGCTGTCGATGTTCGGCCTGATGGCCGGTGGCGGCGGCGAAGGATTCATCGCCATCGGCGCGATCGTGCTGGCGTGTCTGGCTGGCGGCGTGAGCGCGGTGGGCGCGCCTGCTACAGCCGAGCAATTCCCTGGCGAGGGACGGCTGAGCGGCCTCGCGCTGGGCGTCACCGTGGCCACGGCACTGTTCGGCGGACTCACGCCCTTCCTCGCCGAACTGCTGGTGCAGCGCACCGGCTGGGTCGCCGTGCCCGGCGCCATGATCGCCGCGGTCGCGCTGGCGGTGCTGCCGGTCCTGCTGACCATGCCGGAGACGCACCCGACGCTCGCCAAGCAGCGGCGTGCCCGCGCCTCAATGGCGCGCGAGGGCAGTCGCTGATTGCAGCAACGCTCGGCGTGCCGTTCGCGGCCGTGGCGCCATCAAGCGATTGGCTTAGCGGCTGGGAACGTACCACTGGTCGTGCCTTGGTCGGTCACTTGCCTGGGCCGGCGTCTGGCGCATCCAGCGCCTGGTCGATCGCCTGCTGTGCCAGCGGCGTCATGATGGCGTAGCCTGCTGGCGTCGGATGGACGCCATCGCGGGCGAGCCGCGTATCCATCCCACCCTGCGCGTTGACCAAGGCGTCGTAGTAGTCGAGATAGGTGGCGCCGCGCGACGCCGCGTACGATTTCAGCCAGGCGTTGAGCGCACGGATCTTGCCGGCCGGCTGCAAGCCGGGGTGCCACGGGTAGTCCGTGGTGGGCAGCACCGAAGCCAGGATCACCCGGATGCCGGCGGACTGCGCCAGCGCGGTCATCGAGCGGAAGTTGTCCTCGATCATCTCCGGGGTGGCCAGTCCCGTATTGCCGGCGATGTCGTTGGTGCCGGCGAGGATAACCACCGCCGCAGGGCGCAGGCCGATGACGTCCTGGCGAAAGCGAACCAGCATCTGCGCCGTGGTCTGGCCGGAGATGCCGCGGTTGACGTACGGCTTGCCCGGAAAGAACGTGGTGCCCGCAGCGCGTCCCCACGCATCGGTGATGGAGTCGCCGTAGAACACCACGCGGCGTTCGCCAGGCGCTGGCGGCGCCAGCTTCGCGTTCTCTTCGCGGTAGCGTCCTAGCTGTGGCCAGTCCGACAGCTGTTGCTGCAGGGCAACGATCTGCTCGCTGTCGAGCGTCGCCGGCGGCGCGATGTACAAAGGATTGATTGGCTGCGGCCCCGGCCGCGGCGCCGATGTACTGCATGACGACAGGGCCAACGCGGCCAGCGGTAACGCGAACAACCAGCACTTCATGCAAGCAGCCTCGAGCAGGAGCGGCACCGGCACGCGCCGGAACGAATGCCCAACTTAGCGCACCCGAACCGTCACCGGCACGCTACTCGTAGGTCTGCACCACCAGCATCGGGCGCTCACCGGTGGACGAGGCCGCTGCCGCTGTGTCGCTGAAGTGGGAAAGCAGCGGCATACGCTCGTGATCGGAAAGCCGCACCACCACGCGCTCGAACGGCGCCGGATCGGCGGACGAAGATGCCGCGCGGCATACGCCGCGCACCGGCGTCGCACCGGGATGCAACTCGGGCAGCCCCGGCACCGCCACCTGACAGGTGGGATTGACCACCGCTCCGCTGAACGTGATCAAGCCGCCGCCGGCCCAGGCGATGCCCATGCCGAGCGCGACCACTTCCAGCCCCATGACGAACGCACCGCGCCATCCATTACGCATGATCGCCGCCTCCCGCCCCGCCCCGTAGAGATACCGTGTACGAGCCGACATCCCCCTGCCGGCCAAAGCATAGTCTCCCACCGCCAACGCCGCACCAGCTGATCAAGATCAACTGGCGCGGCCATGACCACTCAGGTCGCGGGCGGTATCGCCATCACTTGCGCGCGGCGATGATCTCGCTGAGGTAGTCGGGCGTGCCCGGCACGCGTACCAGATGCGGGTACTGCAGGCCGCCGTGGTAGTCCACCGACACCGTGCGGTAGCCGCCCTGGAACTTCAGCAGCAGGCGGATCGGCGCCTTGTCCGACTTCGCCGCGGTGATCGCGTTTTTCAGCACGTCGTCGCTGTAATCCTGCCCGTTAACCGCCACGATGGTGGCACCGGTGCTCACCCCGGCCTTGAATGCCGGGCCGTCCCAGCGCACGTCGTTGACCGCGCCCTTCCCCGCCACGGTCAGGCCGATCGACCAGCTGAAGTTGTACATGTGGCGCGAGGACTGCGGCCGGCTGTTGTACTGCTTTTCGTAGTCACTTTCCTTCTCGGTGTACACCAGCTTCCAGCCGCTGCCAGCGAGGCCGTCCAGCAGCGGCGGATCGAGCGTATCGACGCGCGCGTGCAGGTAGCTCGCCCAGTCGTACTTCGCCACGCCGTCCAGCGCCGCCACCACATCGTCGAAGTTGTAGGTTCTGGTCACGTAGCTGCCGTTGTCGACGCCGAAGAAGGCGCGGGCGAAATCGTCCAGCGACTTCCGATCGTGGGTGAGCTCGCGCAGCTTCGCGTCCACCGCCAGCCACACCATCTGGCCGGCGCTGTAGTACTCCTCGCTCATCTGCCAGCTGCGGTACGGCAGGCCGGTGCGACGCGCGGCGGTCGGGTCGTTGGTGGTGTCGGTGATGGTGCGCCAGGCGAACCCCTCCCGGTTACGGTCATAGTTGGCCGCCGTCATCGCCAGCGCGTCGCGGAACTGCTCGGGCGACCATAGGCCGGCGCGGGCCGTGAGCACGAAGCCCCAGTATTGCGTCTGCCCCTCGTACACCCACAGCAGCGAATCACCCATCGGTACGTTGAAATTGGGCGTCCACAGGTCGGCCGGACGGCGGAACTTGCCGTTCCACGAGTGAGTGTATTCGTGCGCGAGCAGATCGCGGCCGGGTGCGTTGTCGTCCCAGGCGGTGAAGTAGTCCGCGCCCAGGCCGTTCTCGCTGGACTGATGGTGCTCGGTGCCGTTGCCGCCGAGTTGGTCGGACAGCGAGAACAGGAAGTCGTAGTGGTCGTAGTGATGCGAGCCGAACAGCGTGGTCGCCTGCGCGGCGAGGTTGCGGTGCGCCTGCAGCTGCGCGGGCGTGATCTGAAGGTACTTAGGCGCATCGGCCACGATGTCCAGGTGCACCGGCGCGCCACCTTTCGGGGTGAGGTCCACGCGTTTGAAGTACTGGCCCGCATACACCGGTGAATCGACCAGGTTGTTGAAAGTCACCGGCTTGAAGGTGGTGGTGTCGCCCGACGTGGAAGCGGTCTCCAGCGCCGTGCCGAACTGCCAGCCGTGCGGCAGCGTGAGGCTCGGCGTGAAGGTGATGCCGCGGGTGTAGTGGCCGGCTGGATACAGCGCCAGCTTGCTCCACTCCATGTCCATCATGCGGTCGGTGATCTCGTAGCCACCATCGCGCGGCGACAGGTACTGGAACTGCGCCTCGACGGTCGACACGCCCGCCGGCACGTCGAGGTGGAAGGCATAGACGTTGTACTTGTCGCGTATCCACTTCAGCGGCTGGCCGTTGGCGCTCAGCCGCAGCCCGGCGAGCATGGCGATCGGCCCGGTGGGCGAGTGATCGCCGGGAATCCACTGCGGGTACAGCAGCGTGAGCGCGCCGGGCTGCACGGGAATCGACTCGCGCACGCGAAAGATGCCCTGCACTGTATCGCTGGCGTCCACCTGCAAGTTCACCGTGCCGGGGTACGGCGTGTCCTGCGGCGCGGGCACGTTGTCCCTCCAGGCCGGCTGCGCGTCGGCGACAGCGGCCGCCAGCACCGTCGAGATGGCCACGGCCAGGCGCAGGGACTTGCGGCGGGCGAGAGTCGCCCGGGAGGAAGAGGTGGCAAGGGACATGAGGAACTCCGGCGGGCCGATGGGAAAGCGCGCAAATTAGCATCGTCTGGCCCACCGGGCGCGGCTCAGTCGGTGGGCGCCTCGCGCGACAGCGAAACCAGCCGCAGGAACGCCTCGTGCTGATAGCGGCTCATGCGCAGCTTCTGCCCGGTATCCATGGTGACCACGTGATAGCCGTTGAACCACGGATGGACCGCCTCGACGCGGCGCACGTTGATGATGGCCGAGCGATGCACGCGGGCGAAACGCCTTGGATCGAGCCGCTCGGCCAGCGTCGCCATCGTCTCGCGCAGCTCATGCACGCGATCGGCCAGGTGGATCAGCACGGTGTTGCGGCTGGCCTTGATCCAGACGATGTCCTCGACATCGACAAACACCACCTGCTCGCCCTCGCGCACCGGGATGCGCTCGAGGTAATCGTCGCGCCGACGCAGCGCGTCCAGCGCCTGCATGATCCGGGCGGATACGGCCGCCCCGGCGCCACCGGCCAGGCGTGTCTTGGCCCGCGCCAGCGCATGGGCGAAGCGTTCGCGACTGAACGGCTTGACCAGGTAATCCACCGCATGCGCTTCGAACGCGCGTACCGCGTACTGCTCGTAGGCTGTGACGAACACGGTGGCCGGCATCTGCTCCACGCCGATCGCCGCCACCACGTCCATACCGGTCATCGCCGGCATCTGGATGTCGAGAAAGACCAGATCCGGTGAGCCGCGACGGATCGCCTGCACGGCGGCGATGCCGTCGCCGCATTCGTCCAGTTGCGCCACCTCCGAGTCGTCGCGCAACAGCCGCGCGATCGCCTGCCGCGCCAGCGGCTCGTCGTCCACCACCAGCACGGCCAGCTTCACGCAGCCACCTCCGGCGCATCGTCGAGTTCCTCCATCTCGCGCAGCGGCAGGCGCAGGCGACAGGACACGCCTTGCGGCCAGAGCATGTCCAGGCGCACCTCGGCCAGGTCGCCGTACAACTCGCGCAGGCGGAGCGCGGTGTTCGACAAACCGATGCCGTGGCCTGACGACGGCGAGTCGCCCGGCTCCAGCACACTGTTGCGGTTGCGCACCTCGATGCACAGCTCGGTACCCTCACGGCGGCTTTCGATCTCGATGCAATCGCTGCCCAGACGCTCGCCGATGCCGTGGCGTATCGCGTTCTCCACGATCGGCTGCAGGATCAGACTGGGCACCGCGCAGCGCAGCGTGTCCGGGGCGAGATAGATACGGGTGCCCAGGCGATCCTTGAAGCGGATGCGCTGGATGCCGAGGTACAGATCGAGCAGCACAAGTTCCTGCCGCAGCGTGATCTCCTGCCCTTCGCAGTCTTCCAGAAACGCGCGCAACAGGTCGCTGAGGCGCAGCAGCATGTCTTCGGCCGATGGCACGTCTTCGTGCAACAGCGTCGCGATGGCATGCATGGTGTTGAACAGGAAATGTGGCTGCAGCTGCGTGCGCAGCACCTGCAGACGCGATTGCGCCAGCTCCGAAGCCAGTCGGTTGGCTTCCAGTTCGCGGCGCGTGGTCTCTTCGCGAAACTGCATCGCCTGCTGGATCACGAACAGCGCCCAGCAGGTCAACATGCCGGTGGCCGCGTGCTGGCCCACGAACTGGCGCCACTGCTCGCCAAATCCGCTGGGTTCGAACACCGTCGACACCATGGCGCCGATCAGCAGCGCCACCGCGGTGATGCCCACGCTGGCCAGCAACGGCATGCCCAGTTCGCGCAGGCGCGGGGGCAGACGCAAGGGATAGCTGGCCGCCAGCCGGAACACCAGAGGTGCCAGCGCCGCCCAGGTGTACCACTGGATCGCCGACCAGCGCAGGTAGTCGATCGCCGCCCAGCCGTGGCCGGCCAGGTCATCGCGCAGGTACCCCTGCACCGCGAACACCACCGCCACCACGCCCCACAGGCCGAGGTACCGGCCCATGCCGATGTCCGTATTGCCCAGGCGAACCCTCATCGCGCGTGTCCAGTGGGGAGCTGGCTGCATCCTAGGCGCAGCCCGCGGCCGCTGGAAAGCAAAGCGCCGCCCTGCTGCGATTGGTCACGCCGTCACGACGATTCGTCCCACCGCGCTTCCGCCGCGCCCGCCTCC
Organism: Dyella sp.; assembly: GCF_051962475.1. Taxonomy (GTDB): domain Bacteria; phylum Pseudomonadota; class Gammaproteobacteria; order Xanthomonadales; family Rhodanobacteraceae; genus Dyella_A. Next base: position 16,858 of record NZ_JBQCCF010000019.1, on the reverse strand, counting down.
CGCGGCCAGATGGTCACGCGGAGCGCCCGGTGCGCGACCCGCTTCCCCTTTGCCGGAGAGCCATCGTGACCCTGCCACGCGCCGCCATCTGTTCTATCGCCCTCGTCACCACATTCACCGCCGCCTGCGCTGCCAGCACACCACATCGCGATGCCACGACGGCACCCGGGCCGTACCTCCAGCTGGTGAACGCCACGTTCGACAGCGTGACCGCCGTGGCCGTCGCCCCCGCCGGCAGCGAGGCGTTCCAACGCATCGCGCTCGGTCAGCCCCTGCAGGGAGGCCTGACCGCCACCACCTTGCGGGTACCGCCCGGCCAGTGCCTGCGCGATCTGCGCATTACGTTCCGCAACCAGCGGGTCGAACGGCTCGGCGCCGTCGACATCTGCCGCGTGCATGCCCTGCGCCTGGACGCGAAGCCGGCACGCTAGCCGCCTGGCGCGCACCTGTTCGGCTGATGGACCGGAGCGCGCGCCGCCCGCCGCTCATGTCGATTTTTTCTTCCGCGACGGCTGGCTCGTTGCATTGCGCGCGGCCGCCGCGCGGATCAACGCCAGCAAGGCTGGCTGGTCGATCGCCTCACCCTCGCGGAAATCGATGGCACGGCGGGTGTTGCCGTCCAGGCTGGCATTGAACAGTCCGGCCGGGTCATCCAGCTCGGCGCCATGGGCGAAGGTCACCTTCACGCTGGCCTTGTAGGTCTCGCCGGTGCAGAGCATGCCGTCGCTGTACCACACCGGCACGCCGCGCCACTTCCATTCCTCCATCACGCCCGGCACGGCCTGCCGAATCAGCGAACGGATCTGCGCGAGCGCTTCGCCGCGCCAATCGCCGAGTTCACGAATACGGGCATCGATACGTGCCGAAGGGGTATCGGCTGCCGGGGCCGCGCCGGGGCTGCTCTTGTTCATGCCAGTGACTCCTTCGTGGGATTTTTTAACATGTCTAAGGCTGTCGGAGGTGGCCGATATCGGCACGCCGCGGGGCCGATGTTGACGGCGAACGCAACTGTCGCATCGCCGAAGGTATCCGTCGTGACTCTGCGGATAAGTTGCCTGCACACACGCCGCAGCACCACACCGGCACAGGCCAGAAGTGCCAGGCACCGACAAAGCAAAGGCGCGTCGGTATACGCCAGCTATCGCTTTGAGCGGCAGTAAGCACGCGCCGACCGCTGCGGCGAAGCGATCCGCACCGCTCAGCGCTGCTCCTGCACGCGCAGCAGGTTGCCGGCCGGGTCGCGCACGGCGCAGTCGCGCACGCCGTAGGGCTGCATGGTCGGCTCCTCCACGATCTCCGCGCCGCTGGCGGCGATGCGCTCGAATGCGGCATCGAGATCGCGCGTGGCCAGCAACATGATCGCGTAGGTGCCCTTGGCCATCATCTCGGCGATGGTGCGCTTTTCTTCATCGGTGACGCCGGGGCTGGCCGCCGGGGGAAACAGCACGATCGAGGTGCCGGGCTGATCGGGTGGACCGACGGTGATCCAGCGCATGCCGTTGTAGCCGACATCCTTGCGCACCTCGAAGCCGAGCGTGTCGCGGTAGAACGCCAGCGAGGCGTCCGGGTCGGTGTGTGGCAGGAAACTGGAGTGGATGGTGATATCCATGGCGCTCGCCTGGGTGGTGGAAGGAGCCGTCATGCTAGGTCCGGCTCGCGGCTCGGCGCTTCTCGATTCCTGATCGGTCGCGTCACCTGCCGCGCCACGCACGAGGGCAGGCCTGCCGTCGCCTGCGCCGCCTCACGCCGATAGACGCTGGGTGACATACCCACCAACTCGCTGAAGCGTGTGCTGAAGGTACCCAGCGAGGCGCAGCCCACGGTGAAGCAGACTTCGGTGACGCTAAGGTCGCCGCGCCGTAACAGCGCCATCGCCCGCTCGATGCGGCGCGTCATCAGGTAGCTGTATGGTGACTCGCCGAAGGCCAGCTTGAACTGCCGGCTCAGATGCCCGGAAGACATGCCGATGCCCCGCGCCAGCGCGTCCACGTCCAGCGGCTGGGCGTATTCGCGATCGATGCGGTCGCGCACGCGGCGCAGGCGGGCGAGATCGCGCAGGGCGATGTCGGAAGCGGGCAACTGGCTCATCCACGCATCGTCCCACCCGCCGCCGGCGCGCTCAACCAAGTGACGCGGCGCCGGTACTTCCGCGGATAGCCAAGGAAACACCGCCTCGGAGCGGCGCGAGCGCCTCCCTTGCCCCTGGTCCGCGCCGCGGCCTACGTTCGATCAACTTGCTGCGGGATCGATGCGCGTCCTGTCCGCAGTTGCTTTCGCGCGGGCTCAAGTGTGGCGCTCCAGCGCCGATAACGGGACGCACCGCACGGAACCGGGGGTTCCAGCGGGGTGCCGGCGGCCATTGCGGCCGGCGCTCCGCATGGCTGCGCGGGCGCAACAATCGACGAGAGACGGATTGGCCACTACATGACCTCGCCGCTGAAGAAAATTCCCGTCGCGCGCGTCGCGCGTGGCATGTACGTGCACAAGATCTGCGGCAACTGGCTGGACCACCCGTTCTGGCGTGGCTCGTTCCTGGTGGAGGACGACACTACCCTGGCCACCCTGCGCGCCATGGGCAACTTGGAAGTGTGGATCGACACGGTCAAGGGCCTGGACCTTACGCAGCCGGTGGCCCGCGCGGCCTCGCCTGCGGCGCCGGCTCCGCCGCCCGTCCCACCGAAGCCGGAGCCGCCGCGCACCGCCTTCGGCAACGACATTGCCCGTGCCGAAGAGCTTCGCGATCGCGCCAAGGCCGCGGCCAAGGCGCTGTTCCAGGACGCTCGCATGGGTCGCGCGCTGCGCATGGAATCGGCCGCCAGCATCGTCGACGAAGTAGATGATGCGATCGCGCGCAATCCTGCCGCCATGCTCAGCGTGCTGCGGCTGAAGAACAAGGACGACTACACCTACCTGCATTCGGTCGCCGTCGCCGCGTTGATGATGGCGCTGGGGCGCCGGCTCGGATACGCCGGCAGCGAACTTAAGGAGCTGGGCCTGGCTGGCTTGCTCCACGACATCGGCAAGGTCGGCGTGCCCGACGCCGTGCTCAATAAGCCCGGCCGGTTGAGTCCGCTGGAAATGACCTCGGTGCGCCAGCACCCGCAGATCGGCTGGGACATCCTGCGCCGCGAGGCAGCCGCCGGCCCCGTGGCGCTGGACGTATGCCTGCACCACCACGAAAAAACCGACGGCAGCGGCTACCCGGAAAGACTCGCCGGCGACACCATCAGCCGCGCCGCCCGCATGGGCGCGATCTGCGACGTGTACGACGCGATCACCTCCGACCGCCCCTACAAGCGCGGCTGGGAACCGGCCGAAGCGATCCGGCGCATGGCCGAGTGGCAGGACGGCCACTTCGACCGCGAGATCTTCCACGCCTTCGTCAAGCTCATCGGCATCTACCCCACCGGCACCCTGGTGCGGTTGTCATCCGAGCGTCTCGCCGTGGTGCTGGCACAAGGCGAGGGCAGCTCGCTCAACCCGACCGTGCGACTGGTCTGCCGCCTGCCCGACGGCGAACCGCTGGAACCGACCCAACTGGAGCTGGCCGAGTCGGACGACCGCATCACCGGCATCGAGGATCCGGCCAGCTGGGGCCTCCACATCCCCCGCCTGCTGCGCGAATGAGGTCACCAGCTGGGCGCTGGCGCCCAGACGCGTACCCTCCGCGTCCGCCCCGATGTACTCGGTGAGCCTGCTGCAGATCGGCGCGCGATACCGGTTGGAGCTGTACGACGTGTTGCTCAAGAGGGCGTTGTCGGCGTGACGAAAAACCGTCGACGAAGGCTGCACGACTTCCACGGGGCATCGACATCCGGCTGACTACCGTGGGCTTCCACCCTACGCATCGACCAGACCGACAGTTGCGCCACGCGCCGAGCCGGCCGGTGCCCGCCCCTCGCAGCGAGAGCCCGCCATGAGTTACCTCGTCCCACCGCGGCGATCCGTCGTCGCCAACGCCATCTATGCCTTGCTCAATCCGATTCCGTTCGGCTGTTTTGTCGCGGCGCTGATCTTCGACATCCTGTACGCAAACACCGCCACGATCCTCTGGGACCACGCAGCGGCATGGCTGATCGTATTTGGCCTGCTGTTCGCGATCGTGCCGCGGCTGATCAACCTCGCGCAGGTATGGATTACCTCGCGGCAGACCGCGCTGGCCGCCGATCGGCTGGATTTCTGGCTCAACCTGGTGGCCATCGTGCTGGCGATCTTCAACGCGCTGGTGCATTCGCGCGACGCCTACGGTGTGGTGCCGGCCAACGTCTGGCTCTCGGTCAGCACCGTGCTGCTGCTGGCGATCGGACAGGTGGTGATCGCCGTGCGCTACACCACTCCGGGAGGCCTCATCCATGAATAAGCGCATCCTCACGCACGCGCTGCCGCTGGCCTGCCTGGCGCTTGCCGCATGCAGCCACAAGGCTTCCTACACGCCTCCCGAGCAGTCCGGCAGCAATCCGCCCTTGCCCGAAGCGAAGAATTTCTTGCTGCCACCGATGCGCGTGCCCAATGGCGTGGGCTGGAAGGCCGACCAAGCGCCCAAGGTGGCCCCGGGCCTGGCGATCGAGAAGATCGCCAGCGACCTGAAGCATCCGCGTCAGCTCTACACCCTGCCCGACGGCGACGTGTTGGTGGTCGAGGCCAACAGCCCCAGCACCGAGCCCACGACCACGCCCAAGGGGCTGATCGCCGGCAAGATCAAGAACGGGTCCGGCAAGGGCGCGAAGGGCGGCAACCGGATCACCCTGTTGCGCCCGACCCCTGGCGGCGGCGCGTGGGAGCAGCACGTGTTCATCGATCACCTCGACTCGCCGTTCGGCGTGCAGCTGATCGGCAACACGCTGTACGTCGCCAACACCAACGAGATCGTGACATTCCCTTACGTCAGCGGACAAACGCAGATCACCGCACCGCCCACCTACTTCACCGATCTTCCCAACACCATCAACCATCACTGGACCAAGGCGCTGCTGGCCAGCCCGGACGGCAGCAAGCTGTACGTGGGCGTGGGCTCCAACAGCAACATCACCGAGAACGGGCTGGCCGTGGAATACCGCCGCGCCGACGTGCTGGAAGTGGACGTGGCCACCGGCGCCAGCCGCATCTATGCCTCGGGCCTGCGCAACCCCACCGGCCTGCAGTGGGAGCCGCAAACCGGCAAGCTGTGGGCGATCGTCAACGAGCGTGACGAGATCGGCTCGGACCTGGTGCCGGACTACATGACCTCGGTGAAAGAAGGCGCTTTCTACGGCTGGCCCTACAGCTATTGGGGCCAGCACGTGGACTCCCGCGTCAAGCCGCAGCGTCCGGACCTGGTGAAGAAGGCGATCAAGCCGGACTACGCCATCGGTTCGCACGTCGCCCCGCTGGGCTTCCTGATGACGCAGGGCAACGCCCTTCCCGCGCAGTACCACAACGGCGCGTTCATCGGCGAACACGGCAGCTGGGATCGCAAGCCGCTCAGCGGCTATCAGGTGGTGTTCGTCGCGTTTCCGCAGGGAAACCCGGTGGGCAAGCCGCAGCCGGTGGTCACCGGTTTCCACTCCGCCGACGAGTCGGAGCTGTACGGCGCACCGGTGGGACTGACGCAGGATGCAAGCGGTGCCTTGCTGATCGCCGACGACGTGGGCAACGCCGTGTGGCGGGTGACCTCGGCGCCCGCCCCGTGATCTGACGGCACGCCATGCCGGCAGTCGGATCGATGGCCCGCCTGGCGCTCCGGCGCCACGCGCCGGCTTCCGTACCGCTGGAGCACATCCAAGGCCCACGCCGCGACACCATGCGACGCAGCCGGAGCCTGTCTTCGCATGGCCGTCGGCCGCGGCCACCCACGTACCGACGCGCCGTCGCTACCCTCAGCGGTTGCGGTTGCTACGCGTGCACCCGGTGAAATCGACGCACGCCTCGTCGCATATCGCCGCGAGCGTCGCCAAACCGGCATAGTTACCTCCCCGTGCATGACGCGCGTCCCCACACGAGGCTGCCCGTGACCCACGACACCTTGCCGCTAATCACCACCCTCAGTGCGGCGCTGGGAGTGGCACTGATCCTGGGCATCGTGGCCACGCGATTGCGGTTGCCCGCACTGGTTGGCTACCTGGTCGCCGGCATGGCGATCGGCCCGTTCACGCCCGGCATCGTAGCCAGCACGGATATCGCCAGCGAGCTCGCCGAGATCGGCGTGATGCTGCTGATGTTTGGCGTCGGGCTGCACTTCTCGCCACGCGACCTGCTCGACGTGCGACGCATCGCCCTGCCCGGCGCCCTCCTGCAGATAGCGGTGGCTACCGCGCTTGGCGCGGGCGTGGCGCTGGCGTGGGGTTGGGGCATCGGCGGCGCCCTGGTGTTCGGGCTGTCGCTGTCGGTTGCCAGCACGGTGGTGCTGCTGCGTGCGCTGGAATCGCGCGGGGCGTTGGATTCCCTCAACGGCCGCATCGCCGTGGGCTGGCTGGTGGTGGAAGACCTGGTCATGGTGCTGGTGCTGGTCATCCTGCCGCCGCTCTCGGGCGCGCTGGGCGGCCACGCGCCGGAAGGTGGCGGCACGCTGGGCTGGACGCTGATCGCTACGCTGCTCAAGGTCGGTGCCTTCATCGCGCTGATGTTGCTGGGCGGCCGACGCCTGTTGCCACGATTGCTGTGGTACGTGGCGCGACACGGTTCACGCGAGTTGTTCACCCTGTGCGTGGTGGCGGTGGCGGTAAGCATCGCCTACGGAGCTGCGGCGCTGTTCGGCGTGTCGTTCGCACTCGGCGCGTTCTTCGCGGGGATGGTGATCCGTGAGTCGGAATTCGCTCATCGCGCCGCCGAAGAATCGCTGCCGCTGCGCGAGGCGTTCGCCGTGCTGTTCTTCGTATCGGTAGGCATGCTGTTCGATCCGCAGATCCTGCTGCGTCATCCGCTGCAGGTGCTGGTGGTGGCGGCCATCATCATGCTCGGCAAATCGGTGGCGGCGGCGGTGCTGGTGAAGGTGCTGCGCTATCCGCTGAACACGGCGCTGGTGGTGTCGGCGAGCCTGGCGCAGATCGGCGAGTTCTCCTTCATCCTCGCCGGCCTCGGCCTGAGCCTGGGCTTGCTGCCGCGCGAGGGGCAAAGCCTGATTCTTGCCGGCGCCCTGCTCTCCATCGCGCTCAATCCGCTGATGTTCTCGCTGGTGGCGCCGTTGGAACGGCTGCTCGGCGGCGGCCCCGAACTGGCCGAACCGCTCCCCCGCCGGACCGATCCGCTCACCCAGCTGCCCGACGACACCGATGACACCCTGCTCACCGGGCAGGTGGTGCTGGTGGGCTACGGGCGCGTGGGTCGGCGCGTCGGCGCCGCGCTGGCCGAACGAGGCATCGCCCACGTGGTGGTGGAAACCAACCGGGAGATCGTCGAGCGCCTCCGCGAACATGGCACGCCCGCGGTCTACGGCGACGCTTCCGAACCGGAGGTACTGGTGCAGGCTCACGTGGCTCGCGCGGGTATGGTGGTGGTGGCCACACCGGACATCATCGACTTGCCCCGCATGATGAGCTGCGCCCGCGCCTTGAACCCGGGCGTGGAAGTGATCGTGCGCACCCACAACGAGGAGGAGGCCGAGCTGCTGGGCGAACTGGTCACGGCGGTCTTCTACGCCGAACGCGAGCTGGCCCAGCGCATGGGCGAGCACGTGCTGAAGCGCTACGGCGTGCCGGGCTGAGCGCGCAGCCTTTCGCCCGGAAGAGTCGACGGACGACCCGACGCGAAGCGCCATCAGGCCGGTTCGGGGGCGCGGAACGCTTTGCTGTAGATCCCTGATCGATCGAAGCAGCAGGCGCGGCGCTTGCCTGCGGCGAGCATGTCGCAAGCCGTGCGGAGGCGACGATCGCGGGTTTGTGCCTGCTTGCCCGAGCCGATCCAGTGGATCCAGTCGCGTCGGGCCAGCGGCGTGATGTCGTCCCACACGGCGCGCGCGGCCGGGTGCTCGGCCAGCGCCGCTAACAGCTCCGGCGGCGCGACCGGCTCCGGCTCCACGGCCACCGGCGCCAACGTGAGCGCCACCTCGTCACCTGCGGCCACGCGAGCAGTTTCGCCCAGCGCGGCACTCACCTTCAGCCAGTGGCTGCCGCCGCCGTCCGGCTCCAGCGTGGCCTGGAAAATATGACCAGCTAGCGTGCCGTCCACCGTCACCATGCTGCGCGACGGCAACTTCGCGCTTGCGGCTTTCGGCAGCACCAGGAACGTCCAGTCGGCGTCTACCGGCGTCGCCGGCCGGCGCAGTGTGGCCTGGCATCGGATCGGGTGGAAGGCATCGCGCGTCATCCGGCGATGCTACTACCCGCCGCGCCGGGCAACGCGTCGCTGCGGGCGCCGCGCGCAAGGAGTTTCGACCGTGCCCGCCTTGCCAAGTTGCCGCCGCGGTTCGCATAGTTGCCGGGCGCGACCCGATCGGATCGCCGGCCTCTCCCACCCAAAGGACCCTCGGACATGAAGAAAGCCGCCCTGGCTTCGGCGATCGTTTCGCTCCTCTGCCTTGCCTCCGCCAATGCATTCGCCACGCCCCGCGCGGGCCAGGATGCGGCCAAGGTGACTCCCGACATGATCCAGACCGGATCGGACATTCCGGCCAAGTGGAACCTGCCGGAGGGCAACTTCGACTACGTGCGGCGCGAGGTGATGATCCCCATGCGCGACGGCGTGAAGCTGCACACGGTGATCATGATCCCCAAGGGCGCGCATGGCCTGCCGATGCTGCTCGAGCGCACGCCCTACGACGCCAGCGGCATGATGCCAGGCAAGAGCCCGAAGATGGCCGATGCCGTGTGGTCCGGCGACAAGGACTGGGCCGACGGCAGCACGATCCTGGTGGCACAGGACATCCGCGGCAAATACGGCTCCGAGGGCAAATACATCATGACGCGCCCGCCGATGGGCCCGCTCAACCCCACCAAGACCGACGACACCACCGATGCCTGGGACACCATCGACTGGCTAGTGAAGAACATCAAGGAGTCCAACGGCAACGTCGGCATGATCGGCTCGTCCTACGACGGCTGGACCGTGGCGATGGCCCTGCTCCATCCACATCCGGCGCTCAAGGTCGCCGCGCCGGAGAGCCCGATGATCGACGGCTGGATGGGCGACGACTGGTACCACTACGGCGCGCTGCGTCAGGTGAACCTGGACTACTTCACCGGCCAGATGACCAAGCAGGGCTCGGGCGAAACCGTGCCGCGCGACAACTACGACGACTACACCAACTTCCTCCAGGCTGGCTCGGCCGGCGACTACGCCGTGGCCCACGGCTTCGGCCAGTTGCCGTGGTGGAAACGCTTCGCCGCGCACCCGGCCTACGATGCGTTCTGGCAGTTGCAGGCGCTGGACAGGCTGCTGGTCGCCCACCCATCCAACGTGCCCACGATGTGGCTGCAGGGCCTGTGGGACCAGGAGGACATCTACGGCGCCGTGCACGCCTGGGAGGCGCTGGACAAAGCCGGTCACGGCGCGAACAACCATCTGGTGATGGGCCCGTGGTGGCACAGCCAGATCAACCGCGACGGCTGGAACATGGGCCCGCTGAAGTGGCCGGGCAATACCACGGCGCAGTTCCGTCAGCAGGTGATGATCCCGTGGTTCCAGCACTACCTGCGCGGCATGCCGCTGGCCACGCCGCTGCCGCAGGCGATGATCTATAACCCGGTCGAGCAGCGCTGGGACAGCTTCACCGACTGGAAGCCGGCCAGCGAGCAGTCGCTCACGCCGCTGTACCTGCAGGGCGACTTCGGCCTGGGCTTCGAGGCGCCCAGCGGCGGCGGCGACAACTACGTCTCCGATCCGGCCAAGCCGGTGCCCTACCTGGCGCGGCCGATCCCGCAGGAGAACGACCGCTGGCGTACCTGGCTGGTGCAGGACCAGCGCTTCGTCGAGACGCGCCCGGACGTGCTGTCCTACACCACGCCGGTGCTGACCAAGACAGTGACCGTGCAGGGCGCGCCGATCGCCGACCTGTTCGCCCGCACCACCGGCACCGACGGCGATTTCGTGGTCAAGCTGATCGACGTCTACCCCGGCACCGTGCCCAGCGATCCGACGATGGGCGGCTACGAATTGCCGGTGTCGATGGACATCTTCCGCGGCCGCTACCGCAAGAGCTTCGCCGAGCCCGCGCCGATTCCGGCCAATGAGGTGCAGGAGTACAAGTTCCGCCTGCCCACGGTGAACTACGCCTTCAAGCCGGGCCACCGGATCATGGTGCAGATCCAGTCCACGCTGTTCCCGCTGTACGACCGCAACCCGCAGACCTACGTGCCGAACATCCTGTTCGCCAAGCCGGCCGATTACCGCAAGGCCACCATCACCATCGAGCACGGCGCCGACGGCAAGAGTGCGGTGCTGCTGCCGGTGGCAGGCAACGCCGCGCTCTGAATCGAGGAAAGAAATCCGTCGGCGAAGACCAGGCGTCCGGGTCGCGTTCTGCGATCCGGACGCGAGGCGGATAGCCGTGCACCGGCCGACGGCTCAGGCCAGCAGGCTTTCCACGAAATCGCCGAAGGCGCGCACCTTCCGGGACATCTGCCGCGAGCCGCCACCGAGCAGCATGATCGGCGGGCCTTCGGCCACGAAGCCGGCAAGCACGCGGCGCAGGCGTCCCTCGCCGATCAGGCCGCGCGCCGCGGCGTGATCGATCTGCACCAGGCCCAGCCCCGCCACCGCTGCGTCGAGCAGCGGGTCGAGCGAGTCAGTGACCAGGTTGCCGGACGGCACCCATTCGATCGACCGCCCATCGGCTTGAAAGCGCCACGGCGCCGGGGCGCGCTCGCCCACGGGCATGAAGCCCAGGCAATTGTGATGCGCCAGATCGGTCGGGCTGCGCGGTTCGCCCGCGCGGGCCAGGTATTCCGGGGCGGCGCAGGTGATCCAGCGGATCACGCCCAGGCGGCGCGCGATCAGCGAGGAATCGGGCAAGGCCGCGATGCGGATCGCACAGTCCCAGCCGCGTCCGATGAGATCCTGGCTACGGTTTTCCATCGACAGGTGCAGGGCCAGTTGTGGATAGCGGCCGAGGCGAAGGAGTGCATGGCGGTGAACCGGTCCACGGTATTTCGTCCCGCCGAAGGGTGAATTCGGAGCGCGCAGCATAGACGGCTATCCCGGCTGGATACAGTACGCCCCGACTCCCGCGGAACATCCTCATGAAACGCATCATCCTCGCCATCGCCCTCGGCCTGCTGGGCACTGCCGCCGTGGCCCGCAGCGCGGCACCCGAAGCGGTGTTCAAGCTCGAGCCCTACCGCAAGACGGTGGCCCTGCGCGCCAGCGTCGCCGGGCACCCGGGCCTGTTCGTCTTCGACTCCGCCGGCGGCATCACGCTGCTGGCGCCGGCCTTCGCCAAGGCCATCGGCTGCACGCCATGGGGACGCCTGTCGGGCTTCCAGATGACCGGCAACCGCCTCGACGCGCCACGTTGCGACAACGTGCGGATCAACCTCGACGGCCGCCCGTTTTCCGCTCCGGTCACCGCGGTGATCGACCCGGCGCCGTTGATGGCCAAGGACGCCGCCCCCGTGGCCGGCTCGATCGCCCTGGACCTGTTCGCCGGCAGGACGATCACCATCGACCTGCTGCACCGGCAACTGATCGTGGAGACGCCGGCAAGCCTGCGCGAACGCGTGGCAAAGGCCCGGCCGCTGCCGCTGCTGCTGTCGCGCGAGCTGCAGGGTCATGCGCTCGCCGCTTCGGTGGGTGTGCCGACCGCGCGGGGCACCGTGTGGTTCGAACTCGATACCGGCAACGGCGGCACCGTGCTCGTCTCGCAGCCCTATGCCGCACTGTTCGGCCTGGACCCGGACGCGAAGGGTGAGCAGAGCGCGGACTTCGACGTCGCCCCCGGCCTGCATGCCCGCGGCCGTGCCTTCACCCCGTCGATGATCATCGACGGCAACCTCGGCATGCCGTTCCTGCACGACAAGATCGTGACGCTCGACCTGGCGCAGGGGCGACTGTGGATCCAGTCCGCGGAGCCGGCGGCGCAGTGAGTTCCGTCGCCACGTTGTCGTTGGGCGACCGGTGCGAGCGCGCCTACTGCGGTACCGCCGCCCCCGCGCAGGGCGAGCGTGCCGGCTGCATCGCGTGGAATTCGATCGACAGGCCCAGATCGTCCTGGCTCGGCGCGAGCACGGACTCGCCCCACAGGCCGCGGTAGGTCGGCAGCGCGCGCTCGTAGCCGCGCTCGACCCAGCGTTGCGCGCGGCCAAGGTCGCTCACGCCGAAGCTCACCCCGAGGATGCGCGGGCCGCCCTCGGCCATGGTCTTGGCCGCCAGCCCCGCACCGTCGGGCTGCAACGCCAGCAGCGCGGTGGGGCCGACCGGCACGCAGAAGCCTTTCGCGCCCACGGCGGCCAACTTCACCGGCACGGCGTGGCCGAACCCCATCCGTTCCAGCTGCCGACGGTCGGCCTCGGCATCACCGGACACCAGCCAGATCGACGAGAGCTCGCGCGCACCGTTGGGGTGCTCGCGGCTCACACGATGATCGGCGGTGTTGCCGGGATCGAACTGATCCGGCGCGTAGTCCGCGGCGTAGTCGATGAAGAAGGTGTTGCTCGACAGCGGCGCGCGATCGAACGCGAACAATCGCCAGCCCGGCCTGGCGCTGTCTGGCCCGGCGAAGAACGGCGTCACCGCGTAGTGCAGCGCCTGCAGCGAGCGATGGATCGCCTCGAGCGAAGACGTGCGGAAGCCGAACGTGCGCGAGCCCGGCCCACCCTTCAACGCCTGCTGGTCTTCCTTCATGCCCGGATCGAAGTCCGGATTGGGACGGGTGATGCCCAGCAACTCGATGAAGCTGCTGTCGGCCAGGCGGATATAGCGGTTGGCCACGCCGGCCGGATCGCGCCCAGGCCGCACCTGGAATCCGAGCTTCACCGCCATTACCGCTGTGACCTGGTCGATACCGCGGCCCCACAGCAGGATGTGATCGAGACGGGCAGGCGGTGTCACGGGTGCAGGCGGTGGCGTGGCAGCGCGCGCAGCGCCGACACACAGGAGCATGGCCGAAACGAGCGGGATCAAGCGCATGGGAGTCCTCGAAGCAGGGAGCAAAGGGTGTGTGCCGACATCGCGCCGCGCCGCGGCACCGACCATCGGCGCGGCGCTGCGGCGCGCTCTTTTATGGACGGCCTGCCCGTCGTGGACAAGGACAAATTCCGGCCAAAAACGGCCAGCTGGAACGCGCGGGCGCGACACGCCTAGCCGCGCTCGGCGCTCATCCGCCCGCGCTGCGGCGTAGCGACTGCGGCGACATGCCGAAAGCGCGAATGAAGGCGCGGCGCATGCGGGTGGCATCGCCAAAGCCGGTGGAGGCGGCAATGTGATCGAGATGCAGGTGACTGGTCTCCACCGCCACGCGGGCAGCCTCCAGCCGCATGCCCTCGACCACCTTGGCCGGCGTGGCGCCGATCTCGGCGACGAAGGCGCGGGCGAAGTTCCGCGGGCTCATCGCGGCGCGCTCGGCCAGCCGCTCCACCGTCATCGGCTCGGCCAGACGCGTACGCATCCAGCCGACCAGCTCACCGAAACGCCCGGTGCGACCGCCCTGCTCCACCAGCGCCGAGTACTGCGACTGCCCGGCGTGCCGACGCTGATGCACCACCAGCTGCTGCGCCGCCCGGCGTGCAAGGCCGGGGCCGAGATCGTCCTCCACCAGCGCAAGCGCCAGATCGATGCCGGCGGAGATCCCGGCGGAAGTCCACAACCTGCCGTCGCGGACAAACATTCGCTCGGCGTCGAGCCGAACCTGCGGGTAGCGCAGCCGGAACCGCTCGGCCGCATCCCAATGCGTGGTGGCACGCCGCCCGTCGAGTAGACCCGCCTCGGCCAGGAAGAACGCGCCCGAGCAGACGCCCGCCGTTCGGCGCGAGGCGTCTTCGCCCAGCCATGCCACGACGGCGCCCGCGTGCTCCTCGACCTGGGCCAGGTTGCCGCCGGACACGATCACCGTGTCGAAGCGCCCGGACTCCATCGGCGCGGCCGCCAGGCACACGCCGGAGGAGCTGCGCACCACGCCGCCGTTCGGCGCCAGCACATGGACCGCATAACTGCCCGGCCGGAAACGCTCCGCCATCTCGAACACAGCCACCGGGCCGGCCGCATCCAGCAGCTGAAACCCGGGGAAAACGACGATGGCAATCTCGCGTCGCATGGTGGCAGTCGTCCGACTCGATGCAGGCCCGGAAAGTGGCGTAAGCGCGAGGCGGGCGTCAAGCCGCGTCGATGGGCGGCGTGGTCTTTCCAGGACCGTTCCGCCCTCGTCGCGGATACGCTCTCGGCGATCGATTACCTCCGAGGTAATCGCCGCGCCGTCATGCCGCCGGCAAGCTGTGCTCACACCCACAGCAAAGGAGCACACGCCATGACCGCCACCCGCCAACTCATCGAGAACTACCTCAAGGGCTGGAACGAGACCGACCCGCTGCGCCGTCGCGCGCTGATCGAGGACGTGTACGCCGAACACGCCGCCTACGTCGACCCGATGATCGAGGCGCGCGGCTGGGAGGCCATCGACGCCACCGTCGCCGCGGTGCAGAACATGTTCCCCGGCCATGTGTTCCGCCTCGCCGGAGAGGTCGACGCGCACCACGACATCGCCCGCTTCCACTGGCATCTGACCGAGCCCGGCGCGGTCGAGCCGCTGGTGATCGGGTTCGACGTCGCCGTGCTGGACGGCGGCCGCATCCGCCAGGTGCACGGCTTCCTAGACAAGGTGCCGGTCGCCGCCTGAGGCTTTGGGTGCGCTGCGCGTGCGCGCGCGGCGCATCCATCGCTCGTTACCATCGACGTATGAACACCGCGCTCCCAGAAACCACGCGCCCCGTGGGCGACCTGCTACGCGAGTGGCGTCGCCATCGCCGGCTGAGCCAGCTCGAACTCGCCACCGGCGCGGAGATCTCCACCCGCCACCTGAGTTTTGTCGAATCCGGCCGCGCCCAGCCGAGCCGCGACATGATCCTGCACCTGGCCGAATACCTCGACGTGCCGTTGCGCGAACGCAACGCGCTGCTGATCGCTGCGGGTTTCGCTCCCGCCTTCCGGCAGCGCGCGCTGGATGATCCGGCACTGGCCACCGCCCGCCATACCATCGACCGGCTGCTGCAGGGCCTGGAGCCCTATCCCGCGCTCGCCATCGATCGCTACTGGCAGCTCGTGGCCAGCAACCAGGCCACCGCGCGCCTGCTCGTCGGCGTGGCTCCCGAGTTGCTGCAGCCACCGATCAACGTGCTGCGCCTGAGCCTGCATCCGGCCGGCCTCGCCCCGCGCATCCGCAACCTCGGGGCGTGGCGCGCGCACCTGCTGCATCGCCTGCGCCAGCAGATCGACGCCAGCCACGATCCGCAGTTGCTCGCCCTGCTGCGCGAACTGCAGGCGCTGCCCGCGCCCATGGCAAGCAGCGCGGACGAAGCGAGGCCGCAAGGAGCCATCGCCGTACCGATGCAGCTGGAGGTGGATGGCGCCGTGCTCAACATGCTCAGCACCACCACGGTGTTCGGCAGCCCCGTCGACATCACCCTGGCCGAGCTGGCGCTGGAAGCGTTCGTTCCCGCCGATGCGGAAACGGCCGAAAAATTGCGGCGCATGGCCGATGCCTGATCGTGCTTAGCGGGAGACAGCCGTACGCGCTCCACGCGCACTTGCAGTCAGCCTGAGTCGTCAGGGGGCGAAAGCGGTGCAGGAGGCTTAACCAAGCCTCCTTCCTCCTGCGAGATGTCGGTCAGCGCACCACCTGCACCACCAGCGCCTGGATTCTGCCGGCCACCGGACCGATGCCGAACCGCGCGGCAAGCGCCGCCGTAGCCATCGCTGTCGCCTCATCCAGGCGGGTGCCGTCGCGCGCCTCGATTTCCCCGCGCAGCGGCGTGCCCTGGCAATACGCCAGCGCCACGCGGCCGGCGCTGGCGGCACGGCTGATGGCGCTGATCGTCTCGATACGCGGCTGCGCCGTGAAGCCACCGCCAGCGAGGTCGTGTGCGAGCGCCGGCGGCGAGAAATAGCCGTGCGGCAGGCGCGCCAAAAAGCGCGGCGGGTCGTCCGGAAACATGCCGGCCACCACCTCGGTGACGATCCAGGCGAAGTCGTTCGTCTCGATCCGATCCCACACGTTGAACAGCAACGTGCCGCCGGGCCGCAGCACACGGCGGGCTTCAGCAAACGCGTGCGCCCGACCCGGAAAGAACATCGCACCAAACTGGCCACCACCGTATCGAACGTGGCGTCGGCGAATGGTAGGGCCATCGCGTCGGCCTGGCGCCAATCCACCGCCCGCGTGGTGCCCTGCGCCTGCGCCACGGCCAGCATAGCCTCGTTGAGATCGGTCGCCACCAGCGACGTGCCGGGAGGCAACCGTGCCGCCAACTCACGCGTCACCACGCCGGTGCCCGCCGCCAGCTCCAGCACGCTTGCCGGTTGCAGCGGGATCAGCCGCTCGACCAGATCGGACGCATACGGCGCGAAGATCAGCGGAACCAGCAGATCCTGATAAAGCGCGGCGACCGCCTGGCTGAAGCGGCCATCGTTTTCGGTCGTATGCATGGCGTGGCTCTCGCCCCGGAGACGGCGCAAGCGTACGCCGCCCCGTGCCACTCCGCTCCCCCGAACAGCTTCACTGTTCGGGGGAGAGAGCCAAGTCGCGGCGCTTCGTGATGAACAAAGGCACCGCGCTCTGCTCCCTCTCCCTTGAACAGCTTCACCGTTCGGGGGAGAGGGCTGGGGTAAGGGGGCTTCGGCTTTGTAGATGCGGCCACCTCGACCACGAAGATCAACAGCCCGCCCCCTCACCCAACCCTCTCCCCCGAGCAAACTCAGGGGAGAGGGCCAAATTGTGGCGCGTCGTGATGGACTAATAGCA